>NZ_SPHM01000007.1:0-110826 GCF_005844125.1 Pseudoflavonifractor sp. BSD2780061688st1 E11 | reverse complement strand
GTTCCTTGTTCTGAATAATTCTCATGAATTTTCAGGGATCGTTGTCTATTGTTCAGTTATCAAAGTTCTTTGTTTTCGTTGCCGCTCTCTCGCGACAGCTATATTAGATTATCACATCTGTTCCTTTTTGTCAACCACTTTTTTCATCTTTTTTCGAGTAATTTCTGCGGCGGTCCGTCAAGTCAATGCGGAAAAGCCGTCCTCAGGATTGTCACTCTGAGATGTTTTGTGCTGACAGTTATCAGCGGAACGTGTTATATATTATCATCCAGGCTTATAAATGTCAACAACTTTTTTTGACTTTTTCTATCTTTTTTCGCACTTTGGTTTTTTCTGCTTTTTTTACCTGTTTCGCCGCGCTTTTCAGCGCGGCTGTGATCTCAGGCTTCCAAAGTATTTCCTGGTTCCTGCCGCCAGAAGAAGAGACGTGATTCCGGCAAATAATATGAGAATTTGTCAACCCTTTTATAAATATTGAATTGCTTCGCCGACATTTTTTACCCCGATCAACCTCATCCCTTCAACCTTGCCAACGCTGTCCATGGAAACAGCCGGCAGCATACAGGTCTGAAATCCAAGTTTTTTCGCTTCCAGAACTCTTTGCTTCGGCATGCTGACCGCACGGACTTCCCCGCTTAATCCGACTTCTCCGAACACAATCATATGTGGATCTGTGACTTTGTTCTGATAACTGGATACAAGCGCCAGAACAATGCCAAGATCAATGGCAGGTTCATTCATCCGGATTCCACCTGCAATATTCACATAAGCATCGCAGTCTCCCAGAGCCATGCCAAGCCGTTTTTCCAGTACTGCCATCAGCAGATTTACACGGTTATAATCTGTGCCCGCTGCCGTTCTTCTCGGCATACCAAAGTTTGTCCGGCAGACCAGCGCCTGAATTTCCAGAAGAATCGGCCTTGTTCCTTCCATGGAGCATGCTACAATGGAACCTGACGCCTGTTCCGGCCTGCCGTTCAGCATAAATTCAGACGGATTTTTCACTTCGTGAAGCCCGTCCTCTCTCATTTCGAAGACACCAATCTCATTGGTGGAACCAAATCTGTTTTTGACTCCCCGCAGAATCCTGTAGGACGCATGTCTGTCTCCTTCAAAATACAGAACCGTATCCACCATATGTTCCAGCACTCTCGGACCGGCCACTGTTCCTTCCTTTGTCACATGGCCGACAATAAAGATCGTAATTCCCATACCTTTTGCCAGATGCATCAATGTGTTGGTTGCCTCCCGTACCTGCGAAACACTTCCCGGCGCAGAACCAATCTCCTCGCTGTACATCGTCTGGATAGAATCGATCACTGCCACATCCGGTTTTTTCCTCTGAATCACTTCCTCGATTGTTTCCAGATTTGTTTCACACAAAAGGGTAATCCGGTCACTAAAGTCCCCCATCCGGTCTGCCCGAAGTTTGATCTGCCTTGCAGATTCTTCTCCGGAAATATAAATGATATCTTCTTTCTTATCTCCCAGAATCCGGCACATCTGCAAAAGCAGCGTGGACTTTCCGATTCCCGGATCCCCGCCCACCAAAACGAGAGAGCCTTTGACAATCCCTCCACCAAGTACACGGTCCAGTTCTTCCATCTCTGTCCGGATTCTGTCCTCCCCTTTTGTTTCTATCTGTGAGAGGGAAACCGGCTCTGCTTTTTCCCGGTCTCTGGTCATACTGCCCTTTTCCGGGATTTTCTTTTCTTCTACAAATGTATTCCATTCCTTGCATGCGGGACACTGCCCAAGCCATTTTGCCTCCTCGTGCCCGCAATTCTGACAGAAAAATACCGTCTTTTTTGTCTTTGCCATTCTGATTTTCCTCTTTCCTGACTGAATTTCTCTCTGATAATACCTGAAGTAAGTCCAATATACTTTCCTGATAGAATAAAAAAATGCTGCAAAGCCATCTTCCGGTCTTTGCAGCATTTTGCCTGTCCAGTTATGCTTTTATGATTCTCACACAAACAGTCTGATCCGGCTGCAGCTCTGCACTGACACTTAATTTTCCACTCAGGTTTGTCTTCATCTTCCCTGCGTTCACATCATCCAGATATACAGTGTATTCGCTGTCCGCCTCCAGTTCCAGTGTAAACTGAGCATCCTCTTTACCGCTCACCTGAAAAGATACTCCGCTTTCCTCCGCGCGGAATCCTTCTACTGCAGTTCCTGGGACCGATTCGTAAACGAACATGCCATTTTTCTCAAGCTTTGTGATCTCTGAAAAGGTCTTCACCTTATAGATATCTCCCTCAAACTCGAATCCTTCTTTCTTCGTCTTGGAAGGTAAGGTATAATCGCCGAAGCTGATCGTTCCATCCTCATTCGCCCTCAGTAACTCTTTGACTGCTGTCATGTCTTTTTCCTCCTGGTCGTATCTTATATTTACCGTAGTCTCATTATATAATAAACGGCTCTTTTTTTCTAGTTCTTTGTCTCTTTCACTGTAAATTTTATCTCTTTTTTAGAAACTCCTGCTTCTACCAGATCGCCCCGCTTGATCTCTCCATTCAGTATCGCTTCTGTCAGCGGATCTTCCAGTTGTGTCTGCAGAGCACGTTTCAACGGTCTTGCTCCGTATTTCCGGTCATTTCCGGCTTCGGCAATCTTCTTTTTCACAGAGCTTCGGATTTTCAGTGTAATATCCAGCTGTTCCTTTGCCCTTCTGACAAGATCCTGGCATAACAGTCCTACAATCTTTTCCAGTTCTTTTTCTGTCAGGGCATGGAACACAATGATCTCATCGATCCGGTTTAAAAACTCCGGACGGAAGATCCGTTTCACTTCATCCATTACATTGCTCTGCATCTTTTTGTAATCTTCTTTTTCGTCCTGCACGGCATTGAATCCAAGACGTTTTGCATCCACGATGGACTGAGCGCCCGCATTGGATGTCATAATGATGACCGTGTTTCTGAAGTCTACTTTTCTTCCCTGAGAATCTGTAATATGTCCGTCATCCAGTACCTGAAGCAGGATGTTGAATACATCCGGATGCGCCTTCTCAATCTCATCAAAGAGTACCACGGAATATGGATGCCGTCTGACTTTTTCGCTGAGCTGTCCGCCGTCCTCATGTCCTACATATCCCGGAGGGGAGCCGATCAGCTTGGATACGCTGTGTTTTTCCATGTATTCGGACATGTCGATCCGGATCATGGACTCTTCGTCCCCGAACAGTGCCTCAGCCAGTGCCTTGGAAAGCTCGGTCTTTCCGACTCCTGTCGGTCCAAGGAAGAGGAATGAGCCTATCGGTCTGGTCGGATCTTTGAGGCCGACCCGGCCTCTTTTTACTGCTCTTGCTACCGCACTCACCGCATCCTCCTGGCCGATCACTCGTTTGTGCAATGTCTTCTCCAGTTTTCTGAGACGCTCTGTCTCTGACTGGGCAAGCTTCTGCACCGGAATCTTTGTCCATTCTGCCACAACTTCCGCGATATCCCCTTCTGTCAGGACAATCCGGGAATTCTTCTGTTTCCGGTTCAGTCTTCCTTTGGCCTGACGAAGTTTCTCACTGGTTGCCTTTTTCTCCTTCACAAGAAGTGATGCCTCTTCCATACGCCCTTCTTTGATGGATGCTTCCAGATCCTGATCCAGATTCCTTACCAGCTGTTCCATCTGCTCAATGTTCTCCGGTACTTTGAAGCCGCGAAGCGCTGCTTTGGAGCAGGCTTCATCCAGAACGTCAATCGCCTTATCCGGCAGGAATCGGTCGCTGATATAACGGTCAGAGAGTACCACTGCCTCCTCAAGCGCCTCCTGGCTGATTGCAATCTTATGATGTGCTTCATATTTCTCACGGATTCCCTCCAGAATCCGAACAGTCTCTTCTTTGGACGGTTCTTCTACCATGACCGGCTGGAATCGTCTCTCAAGCGCGGCATCTTTTTCAATGTATTTCCGGTATTCCGTGATCGTTGTTGCCCCGATCAGCTGGATCTCCCCTCTTGCCAGAGACGGTTTTAAAATATTGGACGCATCCATGGCGCCTTCCGCGCCGCCTGCGCCGACTACCGTATGAATCTCATCCAGGAACAGGATAATGTTTCCGTCCGCCTTCACTTCATTGACCAGTCGTTTCATCCGCTCTTCAAACTCTCCCCGGTATTTGGAGCCGGCAATCAGAGCCGCCAGATCCAGTGACAGTACTCTTTTTTCTCTCATTTTTTCCGGGACCGCCTCTTTGGCGATCCGCTGTGCAATGCCTTCGATAATTGCCGTCTTTCCTACACCCGGCTCACCGACCATGCACGGATTGTTCTTTGTTCTGCGGCTTAAGATCTGCATCAGTCTCTGCATCTCTTCCTCACGGCCGACCACCGGATCCAACCTTCCATCTTCCGCAAGGGCTGTCAGGTCGGTGCAGTACTGTTCCAGAACTGCGCCTTTTGCAGCGCCTTCATTTTTTTCGGCAAATGCTTTTGGATTTTCTCCGATAGCAGTGAGGCAGTCCTGCATCACCTTCTGAAGATTTAAATTCAAAGTGATGAGAATCCTTGCCGCCACGCAGTCAGTATCCTGAATAATTGCCAGAAGCATATGCTCCGTTCCAATTTCTTCCATACGGAAACGCTCCGCGATCTTCCGGCTTTCTTCCAGTATGAATTTCAGTCTCGGGCTTTCTTCCGGTGTCCCCGAAAAGGTCTCTTCCCCTACCGTGGACACCAGTTCTCCCACGACTTTCACCACTTCATCCTCTTTCAGGCCGTTCATATCCAGTACCTGCCCTGCCACTCCGGAATAGACAGATTTCAGCCCCAGAAGCAGATGCTCTGTCCCGATGTACGGATGCTTGAAATCCTTCGCGTAGTTTCCGGCCGCATCCAGTGCTTCCTGGGCCTGCCTTGTATATCTGTTTTCCATGCCTATCCTCCTGATCTGATTTACTCTGTCTCGTATTCGTGGAAAATCTCGTCCACCAGCTCGTGTACTTCTTCCCGCGTAATATTTTTACAGTATCCTCTTGCAAGGACCATACGGAGCTGCCTCTTCATATCTTCCAGCGCGTGAAGTTTATCCTCACTGACCGCAATCACAGCTCCCCTCCTTCTGTCAAGCTGTATGAATCCCTCCTGCTTCAGTACGGTATAAGCCTTATTGACCGTGTGCATGTTCACGCCGATCTGCTCGGAGAGTTTTCGCACCGATGGGAGCGTGTCTCCATCCTGAATCGCGGAAAGTGCGATCCCCATAATGATCTGGTTGCGCAGCTGCATGTAGATCGCTTCATCACTGTTAAAATCAATCTCTATCATGATTTCTTTCATAAACGCTCCACCCTTTTCTTTCGTTTGTTACACACATCATATAACAGATGGCATGATTTTGCAAGAAAAAGATACTTTATCCGGCTTTCCTATGCTTCAAACAGCGGCGTGGAGAAGTACCGTTCTGCCGTGTCAGGGAGGATCGTTACCACAGTTTTTCCTTTTCCAAGCTGTGCTGCCATTCTGCGGGCTGCTGCCACATTCGTTCCACTGGAGATTCCGCACATCAGTCCTTCTTTCGCCGCAAGTTCTCTGGCTGTCTGAAGGGCTTCCTCGTCTGTCACAATTGTAATATCATCATAAATCTCCTGATCGAGGATGCCCGGAATCAGCCCGTCCCCGATTCCCATCTGCACGTGGGTTCCCACTTCCTTTCCGGAAAGAATCGCCGCATGTTCCGGTTCGACTGCCCAGATGACGGTGTCCGGATTTGCCTCTTTCAGTGCCTTCCCGATTCCCGTGATGGTACCCCCGGTACCGATTCCGGAACAAAATCCGTCGATGGTGCAGTCTGCCTGTGAAAGAATCTCCCGTCCGGTCCATTCATAGTGCACCCGGACATTATTCTCATTTTCGAACTGTTGCGGCACGAAAACATTCGGGTTTTCTTCGGCCATCCGAAGGGCAGTGTTCAGGCATTCCTGAATGCAGTCGCCAATATTCCCCGCATCGTGGATCAGTCGGACTTCCGCTCCGTACTGACGGACCAGTTTTCTTCTCTCCTCACTGACAGAATCCGGCATGATGATGATTGTACGATATCCTTTTACTGCACCGATCAATGCAAGACCGATTCCCTGGTTTCCGCTTGTCGGCTCCACAATCACGGTATCTTTTGTAATTTTTCCTTCCTTTTCAGCCGCCTCGATCATTCCAAGTGCCGTCCGCGTCTTGATGGAAGCACCCACATTGACCGCCTCAAATTTCACAAGAATCTGCGCGTCATCCTTCCCTGTCATGTGCTGCAGACGGATCAGAGGGGTATTCCCTGCCGCCTCAAGTATATTTTCATAAATCATCTGACCTTACTCCTTTTCTTCTCGTTCTTCTTATTATATGCCCTTCTTTCTCCTTTTGCAATCAAGGCTGGAAAGAACAAAGAGTTCCGCGAGTGCGCATCCCGCGGAGCGTTTTTGTTTAACAGGGAACGAAGTTTCCTGTTAAATGAAAAAACGGATACAGAGCCTCTTTCTGTACCCGTTCTTCCGGTTTTCCCGCACCTTTATGCCTCGTCAATCGCCTTTCCGATATCATGGCGCATATATTTGTTGGCAAAGGAAATCCACTCCGTTGCCTCGTAAGCGTTCTTTCTTGCTTCTTTTAAGTCTGCTCCCTTTGCGGTAATGCCAAGAACACGGCCGCCGTTTGTTACGATCTCGCCTTTCTCATTTTTCTTCGTTCCCGCATGGAAACAGTAATATCCTTCTTTGTCTTTGAAGTTTTCAAATCCGGTAATCGGGATGCCTTTCTCGTAGGAAACCGGATAGCCGTCAGACGCCAGCACAACGCAGACTGCCGCATTGTCTTCGAATTCCAGATTGACCTGATCCAGCGTTCCGTCAATGCATGCTTCCATGACATCTACAATGTCTGTCTTCATTCTTGGAAGTACAACCTGCGCCTCCGGATCTCCAAATCTTGCATTATATTCCAGTACCTTCGGTCCGTCTTCTGTAAGCATCAGGCCAAAGAAGATGATTCCCTTGAACTCTCTTCCCTCCGCACGCATAGCGTCCACGGTCGGCTGGAAAATGTGCTGCTCACAGTATGCCGCAATCTCTTCGGTATAGAACGGGCTCGGTGAAAATGTACCCATTCCACCGGTATTTAATCCTTCATCTCCGTCTTTGGCACGCTTGTGGTCCTGTGCGGAAGTCATCGTTTTTACGGTTTTGCCGTCCACAAAAGAGAGAACCGATACTTCTCTTCCTGTCATGAACTCTTCCACTACCATTGTATTTCCGGATGCTCCGAATTTCTTATCCAGCATGATCTCTTTGACGCCTTCTTTTGCTTCCTCAAAACTGTTGCAGATCAGAACGCCCTTTCCAAGCGCAAGTCCGTCTGCCTTTAAGACAATCGGATATTTGGCTGTCTCCAGATAGGAAACCGCTTCCTCTGCATTGTCGAAATTTTCGTAAGCAGCCGTCGGAATATTGTATTTCTTCATCAGATCTTTGGAAAACGCCTTGCTTCCCTCGAGGATCGCCGCATTTTTCCGTGGTCCGAAGGTACGGATTCCGGCTTCCTCCAGGACATCCGTCAGTCCTCCTACCAGCGGATCATCCATTCCGATCACAGCAAGATCGATCTTCTTTTCCTTTGCAAAGTCCCGGATCTTCTCAAACTCCATCGGTCCGATCGGCGCACACTCTGCAACCTCCTCGATCCCTGCATTTCCCGGAAGGCAGTAAATCTTCTCCACCTTGCTGCTCTTTGCGACACTCATGGCGATAGCGTGTTCTCTCCCGCCTCCGCCGACAATCATTACTTTCATCTGACATCCTCCTTACTGTATCAACCAGAAAAAGGGTATTGTCTTTCTTTCCTACAATACCCCTTTTTGTCTCTATTTCTGAATCACGACATGTCCGTCTTTTACAGACACTTTCCCGTTGGCGATCAGATTGACCGCTTCCGGCATGATCTGCCACTCTGCCTGCTCCATCACACGTCTCTGAAGCACTTCCGGCGTATCGTCCGGGAACACTTCCACTGCTTTCTGAAGAATAATCGGTCCGGTATCTGTCCCTTCATCTACAAAATGCACGGTCGCTCCTGTAATCTTCACTCCACGCGCCAGGGCAGCCTCATGTACTTTCAGCCCGTAATATCCCGTTCCGCAGAAAGACGGGATCAGAGACGGGTGGATATTGATAATCCGGTTTTCATATTTACGGATCAGCTCCGCCGGAATCACCACAAGGAATCCGGCAAGCACGATCAGATCCGGCTGGAACGCATCCACCGCCTCCATGAGGGCATGGTTAAACCGGGCACGGTCCTCAAAGTCTTTCGGGGAAACGCATTTTGCCGGAATCCCTGCCTGCTCGGCCCTCGTCAGGGCATATGCCTTTTTATTGTTGCTGATCACACCGGCCACTTCGGTGTTTGTGATCTTTCCATCCCGCACTGCATCCAGAACGGCCTGAAGATTCGTACCGCCGCCGGATACCAGGACTACCACTCTTAGCATAATGTGACTCCTTTTTCTCCTGCCTCAATGTTTCCGATCACGCAGGCTTTGTCTCCTGCTGCTTCGATTGCGGAAAGTGTTGCTTCCACATCGCTTTCATCCACGGCAATCACCATTCCGATTCCCATGTTGAAGGTATTGTACATCATATGTTCCTCGATATCCCCTTCTTTCGCAAGCATGCGGAAGATCGCCGGAACTTCATAGCTGTCTTTTCTGATTACTGCATGTGTGCCGTCTTTGAGCATACGCGGTACATTCTCATAGAATCCGCCTCCTGTGATGTGGCTGCATGCTTTTACAGTCACGCCTGCCTCGCGGATACTCTTGAGAGCCTTTACATAAATTCTTGTCGGTGCAAGAAGTGCCTCTCCGAGCGTACATCCCAGACACTCATGATACGTCTCCAGAGACTCTCTGCTCATGTCAAATACTTTTCTTACAAGAGAAAATCCGTTGCTGTGTACACCGGAGGAAGCGATGCCGATCAGGACATCTCCTTCTTTTAATGTCTCTCCTGTAATCATATCCTTCTTGTCGCAGACACCTACGGCAAATCCGGCCAGATCGTATTCATCCTCTGCCATCAGTCCAGGATGCTCTGCTGTCTCACCGCCGATCAGAGCCGCGCCGGACTGTACGCATCCTTCCGCAACTCCGCTTACGATCGTAGCGATCTTTTCCGGTTCATTTTTCCCGCAGGCAATATAGTCAAGGAAAAACAGCGGCTCACCGCCTGCACAGGCAATGTCATTGACACACATTGCCACTGCATCGATTCCGATGGTGTCATGCTTGTCCAGTACCATGGCAAGCTTTACCTTTGTTCCGCATCCGTCTGTACCGGATAACAATACAGGCTCCTCCATGTTTTTGATTTTCTCCAGTGAAAAGGCACCGGAAAATCCTCCCAGTCCTCCGATCACTTCCGGGCGCATCGTCTTTTTGATGTGCTCTTTCATCAGTTCCACTGACTTGTAACCTGCTTCGATATCCACACCTGCATTCTTATAATCCATGATCGTTCCTCCATAAGATCGTGTTTTCTGAATTTATTTTGCGGCTTTCTGAGCCATGTATTCTTTATGTCCAAGCTTTGCAAGCTTCTCTGCCTTTGCCTCGACTTCTTCCTTCATTTCTTTTGAGTAGTCTTTCAATCTCTGAAGCAGCTCCGGATCAGAGGTTGCAAGAATTTTCGCTGCAAGGATGGCAGCATTCTTTCCGCCGTCGATTGCTACTGTTGCAACCGGGATTCCAGGCGGCATCTGTACGATGGAATAAAGTGCGTCCTGACCGTCCAGTACCTTTCCTGTCATTGGAATACCGATGACCGGCATCGGGAAGATTGCAGCGCACATGCCAGGAAGATGCGCAGCCATTCCGGCTCCTGCGATGATTACTTTGAAATCCTTCTCTTCCGCAGATTTCGCGTATTCGTAGAAAACATCCGGCTCACGGTGTGCGGAGATGATTGTCATCTCGTATTCTACTCCTAATTTTTCCAGCATATCAGCAGCCTGGCTCATTACTTTCATATCTGAGTCGCTGCCCATAACAATTCCCACTTTTGGCATAGTGTCCTTCCTTTCTTTTCTCAGGTCTATGATTTATAAGTTTTCTAAATAAATAGATTCCTATTTATAAGTTATTTTACTAATACAGGCGGGCTCTGTCAACCGATGCCCGCCTGTGTAGTGATTATATTTTCTTATAACTGGGAACCTGCCCTGCTTATGATTTAGCGGCAGTCCAAAGGTTCGTTCAAAATCTCTGTTCCCGGCAGGACAAAACGTCCGTCTTTCAGAAGCGGAATTTCACTTCCGTCTTTCCGGATCACCGTGATCGCTCCCAGTTCATCGTACGGGATGGTGATATCTGTATGGCAGTGCATGTAGGCCTGTTCCGGATTCTCTTTTCGCAGAATGGAGACTTCGTTATCTCTTGCCACAATCTCTTTTCCGTCCGGATTGTAGACCTTCGTATCCTCACTGTAGCTGTAGCACGTATCGCCTACCGCAAAATGCGGTCCGGTCTTTTCCGCAATGAGAATCGGATACTTGTCCTCGATTCCGAATCTGCGTCCTGCCACATAGGCAGTCGTATTGGTTCCGATGGCAAATTCCCCCAGCGGAAGGGTCTCATGGTTAAACAGAATGTTTTCCTTCACATAGTCCCTGCACGCTTTTTCATCCTCAAAATTTCCGCATCCATACCCGGAAATCATGCCGTCCTGGAAACGGATTTCCAGATCCCGGTACTGAAGACCGTTTAAATATACCCGGCTTACATGCAGCACTCCGCTCGTGCCTCTGAGCACCGGAGAGGTGAATACTTCTCCCACCGGAATATTGACATCCGCAACGCAGTTTTCAAAAATCGTTTCTTTCTGCGGATCCTGAAGGCGGTAAAGCTGTACCGTCAGATCAGTACGGTTTTCGCCTGATCCAAGAATGTGTACGGACTCCCCTTCATCCAGAGCATCAATCATGGTCTGCTGTACTTTGGAATACAGGTCTGAATCCAGCGTATTGATCCGGATCACTTCTCCAAAGATCTCCTCAAACTTCTCTCCGATCTCCGGCACCGGCCATGAGATGATCGTAAAGCTTCTCTCATCGCCCGGAATATAGGTATTTGTGATCTGGCCTGCCTTGCCGTCAAAGGAAAGCAGCATTTCTTCCTGCTTTTTCGTAAGAGTAAGCGCCTCTTCTTTCTTCTGCGGAGCAAACGGAATCTCACCGAAGACTTCCATCACTGCCGGGCCGGCAAATCCTGCTGCCAGCTCTTTATTCTGCTCGTATACAGTCTTCATCACTTCCAGCCTGCGCTCCACATAGTGCTTGTCCATAAACAGCGCCTGATCGTCCTTATGGTCGTAATCATACTGCTGATTTGGAATTCTTCCGAAATACCCGTTTCTGGAAACACCGCGTCTTGTCAGCACACTTGCCCCTGCACGGTAGATCGTTGGGCGCAGCCCCATAGCTTCAAAGTTTGCGACTGCCTGCTTTACGACCCGCTCAAATCCAAGCTTAAACCGGATGTTTACCGTTGTCTTCTTTGACAGATCTTTATTTCCAAGAACAAATCCTTTGCGGAATCCCTCTGTATAAACATCCGCCATCTTCTGAATCGTCTCCTCCGGAAGATCGGCAATATATTTTGCCGTCTCGATCTCATTGTCGGAAATATATTCGCCATAGCGGTACAGATACTTCAGATCGCTCAAATCACTCCTGCAGATAATATCCACCGCAAAGGTACGGTCCGGATCGATCTGATCCATAATCCGGTCTGCCGCAAATACTTCACAGTAATCATTCGCGTACCAGTAAAAAATATCTCTGACTGCCTGATACTCCGGTTCCTCTTCAAAGCAGTTATAAATCTCAATAAATAATTCGTTCAGAATGGAGAGATATTCCATCTGTCCTTCATATGCATACACAATGCCGGAACGCATCTCACTGTAAAGCGCACTTAAAAAACTGCCAAACGTCTCTCCCAGCATTTTCTGTGCATAAGCCGGATTTCCATAGCTTGTCTCATACTGTTCCGGGAGAATATCCTCATAAAGCTTCCGGTTCTCCTCCGCCAGCATCAAAATATCCGCACTCTCCCAGTCTCTGTTTCGTACCAGTTCCTGTACCTCGTCCAGCATCAGAAGAAATTCTGCTGTCTTTCTGAAATAATCCCGGTACGGCTCTTTGACCGTCTCCTCTAACATGATAACGCCGAGACGCTCTTTGGAAAGCTCATATCGTTCTCTTACCATCACATCATCCATCTTACAAAAGCCCCCTGATAAAAATTCCCGCGAAACCAATCAGAATTGCCAGATTACATGCAACTCCGATCTTACAGGTAATATAATTTTTGTCTCGTTCTTTGAATCCCCGGAAACCGGTGATAACACCCATCCATGAGCCAAAAAAGATCACAAGCGCAAGCCCGCCGACGAACGCCGGAGCATTTCCTCCTGTGACAATGGAAATAATAATCATAACAATCAGCACCACAAAAAAACCTCCCGCATAGATACAGGATGTGATTCCTCTGGATGCATGAGGTGTTCTATTTTCATCTCTCTTTTGGATCCTTTTTTTTCGTCTTTCTCTTTCCCTCTCCCGTCTTTTTCTACCTCTTATTCTTCTTCTGCCTCTGTCGTTTTCTTTGTCGTTTTTCCACATAGTTTCTCCTTATTACATTACATAGCGCAAACAGTATATATCCGCACAGTCCCCCGGCTGTATTCAAAAGCAGATCATCTACATCAAAGCTCCCTACTTTCGTAAGGAGCTGAAATACTTCCACAAAAAAGCTGATTCCAAAACTATAAAACACGGTAAGGAAAAAACTCCGGTTCCAGTATCTGCTTGCCATCGGCATAAAGAAACCAAACGGCACAAAAATCAGTACATTTCCAATCAGATTGGTAAATGTCAGCAGGCCGAGCTGTTCCCGGTACGTCCAGAATCTCCGGATTTCTCTGAACAATTCCAGATTGTAATGATACTCCCTCATCTCACCGCTTCGGCCATACCAGTCTGAAAATAACAAAAACCAGAACAGAAACACAATGTAAAGAACAAACAACAATTTGCCAAGTCTCCTCAGCCAGTTTCTTTCCTGTGTTCTCAAATCGGCACCGCCTTAAAATGTAAGCTTTTTCTGATTTTTAAATAAGTGCGCTCCTCCGATGATTGACAAAATCCCGCAGGTCACTCCGACAACCATCAGAATGATTCCGACTGCAAGATTGCATGCACCGATGACTCCCATGCTGCGGTATACTTTTTCTTCCATCTTACAGGCCTCCTTATTTTACTCCATACTGTTCATAATATGCGTCAATTGCTGCTTTTAATGCATCATCTATCACAATCTTTCCCTGGCAAGGCTGATTATAAAGATGCTCTACAACTTCCTCCATTGTAACAATCGCCGCCGTATCAAATCCATACAGGTCTTTTACTTCGTCCAGCGCACATTTCTCGCCGCCTTTCCCTACTTCCATACGGTTCAGAGATACCATCAGTCCTTTGATTGTTACATCTGCAGCACCTTTGACCTTCGGCACGGTCTCTTCCATGGATTTTCCGGATGTCGTTACATCTTCGATCATGATCACACGGTCACCGTCTTTTAACTGGCTTCCAAGGAAGCTTCCCTTGTCTGCGCCGTGGTCTTTTTCCTCTTTTCTGTCAGAGCAGTAACGTACTTCTTTTCCGTAAAGCTCACTGTATGCAATCGCTGTTACAACGCTGAGCGGAATCCCCTTGTAAGCCGGTCCGAACAGCACGTCAAAATCATCACCGTATGTGTCGTGGATGGCTTTTGCGTAGTATTCTCCAAGCTTCTTTAACTGAGATCCTGTCACATAAGCTCCTGCGTTCATGAAGAACGGAGATTTCCGTCCGCTCTTTAATGTAAATTCTCCAAATTTGAGCACATCGCTCTCCACCATAAATTCGATAAACTCTTTCTTGTATGCTTCCATCTCTTTTCAAACCTCCGTGTTTGTGGACTTTTCATCCAGACTCTTTATTTTTATCCTTCTGCCCGTCATCATCAGGCAGCAACGGTTAAATTCTTTTCAATTCTAACATACTCCCTGAAGTTTTTCAATTCCCAGGGGCCTCCATATCAGATTTGATATCCGGTTATTTTCTCGTATAACTCATCGTGTATTCTACTTCCCCGGTTGCTTCATCCACACCTTCTCCGGCAATCCGGAATCCTTCTCTTTCATAAAACGCTGCTGCACCCTTGTTTTTCCGATAGACATGCAGCGTCAGTTTCGGATGCGTTTTTTTGACCTCATCGAGAAGCCTCTTTCCGATCCCGCGGGAACGGAATTTCTGTTCCACGAAGATTCCTGCAAGGTAGTCTCCCTGAAGTCCGGCAAATCCTCTTACAGCCTGCTCTTCCTCATACACGAAGATCTCCGCCTGCAAAAACTGCTTTTTGACCTCCGGAAGGTTTTCCTCCCAGTATTGCTTCGGCACAAACGGGTGTGCCTCTTTATTTCCACTTAACCAGACTGCTGCCACCTGGTCAAGATCCTTTTCTTCCATCATGCGAATCATACCGCTTTCCTCCTTCTTCCTTTCTTTTTACAGAGAAGTTGAAAAAGAAAAGGCGTACCTTTACGATACGCCAGACTCTTTCTTTTTGGTATTTCGATCTTCTTTCGTTTTTCCAAAATCAAATGTTATTTGACAATGCCTGTCATGTCGGCCACGGTCTGGAATCCATTCTTGTCCATGTACGCCGCAATGCCTTCTGCGATTTCTTCTGTCGCCTTTGGATTGAAGAAATTCGCTGTTCCGACTGATACGGCACTTGCTCCCGCAAGAATAAATTCCACAGCATCTTCCCAGGTACTGATTCCTCCCATACCGATCACAGGAATCTTCACGGCGTTTGCCACCTGATATACCATCCGCACTGCCACCGGTTTTACAATCGGTCCGGATACTCCTCCGGTTTTATTTGCCAGTACGAACTGTTTCCGGTTAATATCGATCTTCATGCCGGTCAGTGTATTGATCAGGGAAACCGCATCGGCTCCACCCGCCTCTACCGCTTTTGCCATCTCCGTGATGTCCGTCACGTTCGGGCTTAACTTCATGATGACCGGCTGTTTTGCATATTTCTTTACCGCCTTTGTAATTGCTTCTGCCGCCTTTGGATTCTGTCCGAAAGCGATTCCGCCCTCTTTGACGTTCGGACAGGAAATGTTGATCTCCAGCATATCCACATCTTCGGACGCAAGCCGTTCCACGACTTCACAGTAATCTTCCTCGGAACGTCCGCAGACATTCACAATGATATTGGTGTCATACTGACGGAGGAACGGAATATCCCTCTCACAGAAGACATCAATCCCCGGATTCTGAAGTCCTACCGCATTCATCATACCGCCGTAGACTTCCGCCACTCTTGGGGTCGGATTGCCTTCCCATGGAACATTGGCAACACCTTTTGTCGTCACAGCACCAAGTTTGTTCAGATCTACGAATTCACAGAATTCCGCACCGGATCCGAAGGTTCCGGAGGCTGTTGTAACCGGGTTTTTCCACTCTACTCCCGCAATCGTTACTCTTGTATCTGCCATTATAATTCCACCTCCGTCGAAAGAAATACCGGACCGTCTTTACAGATGCGCTTGTTGTGCACATGGCTGTGATGATCGACTTCCTTTGATTTGCACACGCAGGCAAGGCAGGCGCCGATTCCGCATGCCATTCTCTCTTCCAGAGAAATGTAGCACGGAATGCCTTTTCCCTCCGCATAGTCTTTGATTGCACGGAGCATCGGTGTCGGTCCGCATGCATAGATAATGTCCGCATCCAGCTGATTTTCACGGATCGCATCCATCACATTTCCTTTTGTTCCTACACTTCCGTCCTCTGTGGAAATATATACCGTTCCATTTTGCTCAAACTCTTTTTTCAGGAATGTCTGCGCATCCCGGTATCCCACGATAATCTGCTTTTCGCAGTCAATCTGACGGGCAAGTTCGAGAATCGGAGGTACCCCGATTCCGCCTCCCATCAGAAACGCTTTCTTTCCTTTTGCCGCCTCAAGAGGAAATCCGTTCCCAAGAGGTCCGATGACCGGAAGTGTATCTCCCGCTTTCATTTCGGAAAACTCTTCTGTTCCGGTATTCTCTCCTGTTACCCTGTATACGACCCGGAGCATTCCCTGCTCCCGGTCGATCTCACAAATACTGATCGGGCGCGGAAGCAGTTTGCTTCCATCGTTTGTGTACATGGAAATAAACTGACCCGGCACTGCACTTTCGGCCGCCTTCGTCTTAATCCACATACTGAAAATTCCATCTGCCAGCTGTTCCTGAGAATGAATCACTGCCAGTTCTTTTTCTCTTTCTGCCATCTCTTCTTTTCCCCTTATCCGGTATTATCTGTTGTTCAGTGCCTGACTGATATCCGCAATCATATCTTCTACAGCCGCTCTGGAAGCATCTCCAAAATTCTCGGCTCCAAAACGTGCGTATTTCTCCTGCTTGTAGGCCGCGATAATGCCTCTGGATGAGTTGACAATTGCTCCAAGACCGTCCTCGTTAAAGAAGTGTACGAGATCCTTGCCCTGTCCGCCCTGTGCGCCGTATCCCGGTACCAGAATATAGGACTTCGGCATAATCTTGCGGAGCACTTTTCCCATCTCCGGGTACGTTGCTCCTACAACCGCGCCGATGTAGCTGTACTCATCTCCCATGCATCCTTCTCCCCACTGGGCAACTTTTTCTCCAACCAGTTCGTAGAGCGGACGTCCGTCGATCAGCTGATCCTGGAATTCACCGCTTGACGGGTTGGATGTTTTAACAAGAATAAAGAGACCTTTCTTTTCTTCTTTGCAGACATCGATAAACGGATTGACTCCGTCGGAACCAAGATACGGATTGACTGTCACAAAATCCTCGTCAAACGGGGCGTAGGATCTGCTTCCCACCTGTACCTTTCCGATATGTCCTACCGCATAGGCTGCGGATGTAGATCCGATATCTCCTCTCTTGATATCTCCGATAACAACAAGCCCTTTCTCCTTGCAGTAATCTACTGTCTTTTTAAATGCCGCAAGTCCCGGAATACCGAACTGCTCATACATGGCGATCTGCGGTTTCACTGCCGGAATCAGATCGTAAGTCTTGTCCACGATCTCTTTATTGAACTGCCAGATTGCTTCCGCAGCTCCTTCCAGTGTCTCTCCGAATTCTGCAAATGCTTTTGCTTTTACCTGATCCGGTATATAATTCAACATCGGATCCAGTCCTACTACGATCGGTGCATTTGTTTTCTTAATGTTTTCCACTAATTTGTTAATCATACTCTCTACTCCTGTTCCTCATATGCTTGATTTTTATAGACAACATTTCCGTCTACCAGTGTGTATTTGACATCTCCTTTGACCTTCCATCCGTCAAACGGAGTATTCTTCCCTTTCGAGAAAAAGGTGTCCGTATCGATCTCATACTCTCTGGACGGATCGAAGACAACCAGATCCGCGATCTTTCCCTCGGATACAGAACCTTTGTCTTTCAATCCCAGAATTTTTGCCGGCGCAAAACTCATCCGCTCTGCCATCTGCATCGGCGTAAGCACACCTCCCTCGACAAGCTCTGTATAAGTCAGCGCCGCGCTGGTCTCCAGTCCTACAATTCCAAACGCCGCCTTTCTCATCGGTACGTCTTTCTCCTCAACGGAATGCGGGGCATGATCCGTGGAGATAGCCTCCATGACTCCTTCCTTCAATCCCTGACGGAGCGCTTCCACGTCTTCCATCTCCCTAAGAGGAGGATTCATCTTGAACCGTCCATGGTCCTCCGTAATATCATCGGTGGAAAGGGTAAAATGGTGCGGGCAGACTTCTGCTGAAACAGAAATGCCTTCCGCCTTTGCCATCCGCATCAGATCCACCGTGCCCTTTGTGGAGCAGTGGCACAGATGCAGGTGTACTCCGGTCTCCTTTGCAAGAAAAATATCACGAGCGGTGATAATGTCCTCAACGGAATTGGTGATTCCCGGAAGCGAAAGCTCCTCGCTTCTCTGACATTTGTTCATCACGCCGTCCTCTCCGGTATCCGGATCCCGGCGCAGATCGATCTCCTCGCAGTGCGCAAAAATCAGAAGTCCGTACTTTTTCGCAAGTTTCATTCCCTCACGGTACAGTGCGGAATTCATGACTGACTTTCCGTCCTCGGAAAGTGCCATACACCCTGCTTCTGCCATTCCTTTGATATCGGCAAGTTCTTTTCCCTCTTCTCCTGCCGTGATTGCTCCAAGCTGGATGATATTCACCGGCGACTCTTCCTTTGCCCGGCGGTGTACTTCCTCCACCTTTTCTTTCGTATCAATCACCGGTTTTGTATTCGGCATGGCGCATACTGTTGTTACCCCGCCCCGGGCAGCCGCTTCGCCTCCTGTTTTCAAAGTCTCTTTATACGTCAGCCCCGGATCGCGGAAATGTACATGCAGATCGATAAATCCCGGCATCACGTAGCAGCCGGAAGCATCCAGCATCTGCACATCCTCACTTTCAAGGCATCTCTGTATTTCTTCTCTGGTTCCTACTTTTTTGATTCTTTCTCCGTCTACCAGAACATCACAGACCTGGTCTGTTCCGGTAAGCGGATCCAGCACATGTCCATTCTGAATCCATGTTTTCATTCAGCTTTCTTTCCTTTCTGCTTTTGCATATTCCTCATGCTCAAGTATATATCATATCTATCTTACCATAGGACATAAAAAAAAGGAATGAAAATATCATTCCTTTTCTGTTCCATCTACGGCATTTTGTACTGTCTCGACCGCTTTTTCCAGCTGATTGTCCGTCTGATCATCCGCTGACTTTTCCACAACAATATCCGGGGTAATTCCTTCTCCATGGATATTTCGGCCGTCCGGCGTAAAATACTGTGCCGTCGTAAGTTTTAAGCAGGAGCCGTCAGACAGGGAGTAGAGTGTCTGTACGATCCCTTTCCCGTAAGTCTGTGTCCCGATGATGGTTCCTGTCCCATAGTCCTGAACCGCGCCGGAAAAAACTTCAGAGGCACTTGCACTTCTGCCGTTCACAAGAACTGCGAGGGGCTTCGTAAACTGGTGCTCATCATCTGATGTTTTCGTGTCCACACGCTCCCCGTTTTTGTCTTCAGTATAGACAATTGTCCCCTCAGGGAGAAGCAGATCAAGAATCTGACAAACGGTATCCAGATTTCCTCCCGGGTTGTCACGAAGATCCACGACAAGAGCTGTCATTCCTTCTTTTTCCAACGTTTCCAGTCCGTTCTGGAATTGTTCATAAGTAATACTGTCAAACTCGGTAATCTTAAGATATCCGACTCCGCCTTCCTTCATCTCAGTCTTTACAGTCCGGTTCTCCACAATCTTTCTTGTCAATTCCATATCAATACTGCTGCCATCTCTGCGCACAGTTACGGTGAGCTTCGTATTTTCTTCTCCTTTTACCAGATCTACAACATCTGAGAGGGACATTCCTGTCACGTCCTTTCCGTCTACCGACAGAAGGACATCTCCGTTTTTCATTCCTGCGTCCTCAGCCGGGGTGTCTTCGTAGACTTCCTGCACGGTAATCTCAAGTGTCTCCTGATCCTGTGCCATCAAAGCCCCTATCCCCGCATATTTTCCCTCGGTGGAAGCAAGAAGGTCTTCTGTCTCCTCCTTGTCATAATAGACCGAGTAGGGATCTCCAAGTCCCGCCACATAGCCTTTCAGTGACATATCCTGCAGATCTTCCTCTCTTACCTCATCCTCGTAGAGAAACTGATTTTCGATAATACTCTGTATCTCGGCAGCCTTCCTTGACGTGCCGGCACTGATTGCATCCGTGTGAAGACTGATCCTTCCCGTTGCTGTTAATCCTGCCAGCACAAGCAGTGCCGCCATAAACATCGTGAGGGCGCCGTAAAGCGCCCCCTTAAGTAAAATTCGTTTTTCTTTCCTTTGATCTTCCATCTGATCCCTTTCTGAGTCTGAAATTATAAGTAACTCAATGGATTCACCGGTGTTCCGTTTACATGTACTTCATAGTGAAGATGCGGTCCGGTTACAATTCCCGTCGCACCGATCGCCGCAATATTCTGTCCCCTGGACACCTTCTGTCCTGCACTGACATACACGGCGCTGCAATGCTGGTACCATGTCTGGATTCCATTTCCATGATTGACTACTACATAATTTCCACGTGCGCTGTTATAAGATGCCGTGACAACGGTTCCGGCTTCCGACGCATAGATCGGCGTTCCGGTCGCTCCGCCAAAATCGATACCGTCATGTCTGCTCGTCGCACCTGCCGTCGGAGCTGTACGATATCCATACCCGCTTGTGATCCGCGGACTTGCAACCGGGTAAGCCAGTGTACCATTTCCGGACACATAGGAACTTCCCGCACTTGATGAACTTCCGGAAGAAGATGCGGCCTGAGCGGCTCTCCTTGCAGCTTCTGCTGCTGCCTTTCTGGCAGCTTCCGCTTCCGCCTGACGTCTCTTGGCCTCTTCGGCCTCCTTAATCAGCTGCTGAAGCTTTGCGGCATTTTCACCGATCTGCTGTTCCAGACTGGAAATCTGCACTTCCTTTTCCGCGAGAAGCTGGTTGACACTGTCACGCTTTGCGATCAGATCATTCTGTAGTGCCTTCAGCTCCTCTTCCTCTTTCTGAAGCGCCTTTTCTTTCTCCTCAATCTCCTTTGTCAGCTGTTCATACTTTTCCAGCATGTTTCTGTCGTACTCGGAGATTGTCTGAACATATTCTGCTTTATTCAGCAGGTCTCCCATACTCCTGGCACTTAAAAGGATCTCAATCAGGCTGGTGTTTCCGTTCTCATACATATATTTTATGCGAAGCTTCATCGCTTCATACTGGTCATTTTCCTGGATCTGGGCCTGCACAAGTTCATCCTGCGCTTTTTTGATCTCATCCTGCTTCTTTGTCAGCTTTTCCTCCGCTTCCTGCATATCGCTGATCACCTGATTCAGCTGACCGGCAAGGGAGTTTTTCTCATTCTCCGCCGCTTCTTTCTGCTGCTGAAGCTCCTTTCCTCTCTGCTCGGCCTCTGAAATAGAATCAGCCTGCACAGGAACTGCGGTAAGTGAAAATATCATGATGCCCGCCATGAACGCAGCTGCCATATGTCTGGCTTTCTTTTTCAACATGATCTTTTGTCCTCCTTATGACTACGCGCGCAAGTGCTTCCGAATGGTGATAAAACTTCCAAGGAATCCGATACCGGCACCCAGAGCAAGCCCTACCGGAAGCAACGTACGGTAAACATCCATGACAGGAATAAAATCAATAATATTGTTCAGAAGACTGAATCTCGTCATAATATACTCTACTGCCTTATTATACATGAAGTAGAGAAGAATCAGAGGAATAATCGCTCCCACGATTCCGATGATAAGACCTTCGATTACAAACGGCGCCCGGACAAACCCGTCCTTCGCACCGATATATTTCATAATGGCAATCTCTTCACGCCGTACCGTCACACCCATTGTAACTGTGTTGCTGATCAGGAATACGGATACAGCAAGCAGGATCGCGATAATCGCAATGGATACATACCAGATCAGGGAGTTCAGTCTTGTCAGTGTCTTGGCAACAACGTCAGATTTGTTGACATTGCCGACTCCCTCCAGACTCTGTGCATGCTCTACGATATCCTGCTGTTTTGAGACATCGCTCATATACACCTCATAGTGATTGGAATTGATCAGCGGGTTGTCATCAGCAAATCCCTCTGCCGCATCTTCATTGCCTGCAAAATAATCTTCCTGGAACTCTTCCCATGCCTGTTCTCCTGAGACGTACTCTACTCTCAGGACACCGTCCTGCTGTTTCAGATCATCTCCGATGGCCTGAATCTGCTCTTCGGAGGTGCCTTCATTAAAGAAAACTGTAATCGCAACCCCTTCTTCTGCCTTCTGAACCATGTAATTGAAGTTCATGACGATCGCAAAGAAAAGGCCAAACACGAAAATACATGCTGCCATCGTTGCAACAGAAGCAAGTGAGAACAGCTTGTTACGGAAAATGTTCTTAACCCCCTGCTTTGTCGAATATCCTATTGTACTAATTTTCATTATTATACCCACCTTTTTGTTCGTCGCTTACAATAACGCCCTTCTTCATTGTGATAACGCGTTTTTTCATCTCGTTTACGATTTCCTGGTTATGTGTCACGACAAGGACCGTCGTTCCACGGTCATTGGCCTCCTCAAGAAGCTTCATGATCTCCCATGAATTGGTCGGGTCGAGATTTCCCGTAGGCTCATCCGCCAGCAGGATCGCAGGCTCATTAACAATTGCTCTTGCAATGGCCACCCTCTGCTGTTCCCCTCCGGAGAGTTCTTTCGGAAACGCTTTATATTTCTGTGCCAGTCCCACAAGCGACAATGCTGCCGGCACTTTCTGCTTGATAATACGCGGTGATGTCTCTGTCACGCGGAGAGCAAATGCAATATTCTCATAGATATTCCGGTCTTTCAGAAGACGGAAATCCTGGAATACAACCCCCAGATGTCTCCGGTACTGAGGTATCTTTCTGTGTTTCAGACGGTTCAGGTTCTGGCCGTTGACAATAATACTGCCGCTGGTCGGATCCAGTTCCTTTAACAGTAAACGAATCAGTGTAGATTTCCCGGAACCACTGTCACCGACAATAAATGCAAACTCTCCTTTTTCAATCTTCAGGTTTACACCATTGAGCGCAGCAATCCCTTTGGAATACTCCTTCGTTACTTCCTTAAATTCAATCATAAGTCTCCTCCTGCTAATTACTGATACTCCTTGTAATCTGGCTGCCTTTTAGTATTCCTGTGTCTCCATATACTTCATGTATTTGACTACCATCAGCGCAATCTTGAAAGTAATGGCATCCTCGAACACACGAAGATCCAGCCCGGTGCTCTTCTGAAGCTTGTCAAGACGGTATACCAGTGTATTTCTATGGATATACAGCTGTCTCGATGTCTCAGATACATTCAGGCTGTTTTCAAAAAACTTGTTGATTGTTGTCAGCGTCTCCTCATCAAAGTCATCCGGGGATTTTCCCTCAAAAATCTCCCTGATAAACATCTTGCACAGCGGAATCGGAAGCTGGTAGATCAGCCGGCCGATGCCAAGCGCGCTGTATGCAATGATATCCTTCTCCTCAAAGAAGATCTTCCCGACATCCAGAGCAAGCTTTGCCTCTTTATATGATTTTGACACTTCCTTGATATCACTTACGATCGTACCGTATGCGATATGAGCCCCCTCTTCGCCTTCTGATTTTAACATAGAAAGCATCTCTTCGGCAACCTTTTCCATCTCGGCATAGCCTTCTCCCGCGGAAAGCTCCTTTACGACAATAATATTCTTTTCGTCTACGGCCGTGATGAAATCTCTTGTCTTTCCACCAAAAAGAGTACGAACATTGTCAAGTGCATTCGTATCTTTATCGTGAGAAGTTTCAATAATAAAGATAACACGTCTGACGTCAGTGTCAATATGCAATTTTTTGGCACGGTTATAAATATCCACCAGAAGAAGATTATCCAGCAGAAGATTTTTGATAAAATTATCTTTATCAAACCGCTCTTTATATGCGACAAGCAGATTCTGAATCTGGAATGCCGCAATCTTTCCGATCATATATACGTCGTCATTTCCTCCGTTTGCAAGAAGGATGTACTCCAGCTGATGTTCGTCAAAAATCTTGAAGAACTGATATCCCTGGATCACCTGGCTGTCGGCCGGAGATGCTACAAAAGAAAGTACCGCATTCTCATAATCGCCGTTTTCAGGGAATGTCGATGCCAGCACCTTCCCATCGATATCCATGACACATAAATCAATTCTCGTTATTCCCTTTAATCCTTCAATGGTGTTCTGTAGTATCTGGTTTGATATCATTCCGACTCCTCTTTTCTCCATTTTTTGTATGCAATTTTCACAATCGCATTGTTCTTTTCTTTCGTTTTCTAAAACTCACCTATGTTATATACTAATATAAATTCACAAAAAAAGAAAGAGGAAATAGCATTTTTTTATGCATTTCCTCTCCCCGCATCCGGTCTTTCCACTGCATGACTCTGTGCATTGTGACGAAATTACTGTTTGCTTCCCGACTGCCCCTGCTGTTCCTTTTCTTTCCTTTTTATTTCCGATTTCAGTTTGAATTTTACAAAAAAATCCTGCAGTCGGCTTTTTTTATTATTTTTCTGTTGTATATTCTTAATTACTTCACCAAGGCCCACCCAGATTCTGGCATCCAGCACAGACTTGTTCTCGCCAATAAAATCTTCCTGAAGCGGAGATGGAAGCACGGAAATAATACAGTCAATCTCAGCTCCATTGATCTTATTGACAATCATATCACTCACTCCGGGCCTGTCCTCAACGATCTCGGCACCGGAAATCTCAATTCCGGAATAGTACCGCTCCAGATACTCCCTCAGAATTTCCTGTTTGTCGTCTCCCGGCGCCAGCAGAAATACTTTCCGACGATCCTTTTTCAGATATCTGAGAAACATCTTGACAAACAGATTCGTTTCAGCCTCCCGAAGAAGCGTCCGGTCTTCCACCCCCGACAACTCCAGAAGTGTCCTGTCTCCCACGACAAGAAGATCCATCTGTGCAATCTTCTCCCGAAGATCACCTGTTTCTGTCAGTTCGATTACTGAAGTTCCGGCCAGGATCTCTATAGTACTGATCGGTTCCGTTTCCATATAGCGGATTGCTTCCTGCATTGCCTCTTTTGCTGTATATCCGTCTAATTGTACGCCTAAAACCTCAAACTTTTCACACATACTATCACCTATCATTCCTAACCGGGCAATTATAGCAGACCCCCAGCCGAATTTCAACAATTCTCACAAACTCTTCACACAAATTAACACTTTTGTAAAGCTACAAGCCAGGGGCTGGGAAGAAGAGGATAAAGGATGGCAAACTTGTTTGACAGACAGCATCCTCTTATTTCCAGCGTATGGCGACAGCCATCAAGCGAGGAAATCGGTCATTTCACTCCCCCTCTTCTACCTCCCCTCCCTCCGATTTCCGAGCTTGCCCCTGGCGTATCCCCCTTTAAACAGGGATGCCTGATGGCAAACTTGTTTAGCAGACGGCATCCAATATTTTCCAGCGTATGGCGACAGCCATCAAGCGAGGAAATCGGTCATTTCACTCCCCCTCTTCTACCTCCCCTCCCTCCGATTTCCGAGCTTGCCCCTGGCGTATCTCCATTCACTCCCCGGTTTTCTTTTCCCTCCTCCTTCGGTTCACCATTCCTCCGATTCTCCCTGTCTCCTTCGAGGAAAGAGACTTCCATCCGTCATTCATCACCCGGTCCAGAAGTCCAAGTTCTTCCGCAATCTCGTATTTTAACTTTTCCTCTTCTGTCAGTTCGCTTAAGTTGATTTTCTTTTCTTTTTTCTGAGACATAAAAATACCCTCTCCTTTCATGGAGAGAGTATTTCCATCCTTTTCCTTCTTTATACGCCTTCCGGACGCTCCGGCATCACAACGGCCGCGATGAAATATCCCAGGACTCCTGTCCCGAAGCTTGCGCAGGTAAACAAAACGTATCCCAGCCGTATGATGGTCGGATCAATGTGGAAATATTCTGCCACACCTGCACACACTCCGCAGAGCAGCCTGTCATGATTTGAACGGTATAATCTTTTTTCCGGTTCCATATCTTCTATTCCTCCTGTCCGTTTATCTGAGTTCTCCGTTTCTTCCCGAATTATTTAAATACAATTTCGATGCTTCCTGCCATACAGTCAGCTTTGATCTTTTTCCCTGTTCCATGGTCCTGATCATAGTTTTCCTGAAGTCCCGAAGCAACGGATTCACCGTCAATACTGATATCTCCTGCACTTGCCTTCATCTTATAATCGTATTCAGACCGGTCCCCGGAAAGTTCGAGTGTAATGCCTCCTGCATTACAGGAAACGTCTGTATCGGACGGGCTGTTCCCTCTGCTCAGTTCTACACTTCCTGCATCACATTCAATCTCTATCTTCCCTGCCGAAAATGTATCTGCCTCTACAGCTCCAGCGCCAACATCGAGATCCAGCTTCTCGCATCGAATCTCCTCAAACCATATAGATCCTGCACCGGCATATCCTTTTACCTTATCAAATTCAATCTTCTTCGGTACAGTAATAATCACCGTAGCATCCGAGTCATCCTGCCAATGATTATTTCTTTCCTTTTCTGAGCGAACCACAAGTTTTGTCCCGTCTTTTTTCACTTCCAGCTCGGACTCCGTATCCACATCTCTTGTGTCAATCCTTATCTGACCGGACTGGTCCGTACTGGTCTTTACCTCGACTTTCATTGCTTCTGCCCGGATATCCAGACTTTGAATTCCCGAAAAACTCTTGAAATATACAGTATCTCCTGTTTTTTCGTGATGCTCTGTGTCATTTTCATGAAGCCATCTGACATACGGGAAAAAATCAGATGGTATTTCTGACCGGTCTATTCCGATCGCTGCTGCCGAAACACACATCCCCGCTCCCAGAACAGCCAGTATTCCACAAGTAATCAGAACACCTTTCCACCTCTTTCTCATACTATGCGCGCTCCTTTCCTCTGTAAAACAGTCTCCTTGTGACTCCTGTCAACACCCGGAAAATAGACGGAACCATGACGCAGCAAAGTCTGACGCTGAACACGGTAAGCAAAATTCCCGCGGAAAGCAGAAGAAGCCCGATTCCGCAGACGAGGAATCCTGCTGAAATTGAAGAAAACATTACTGTCACTCCTGCCACTGCCATCGCCACTCCGCAAACCGCAATGCAGAATGAAAAAATAACAAAAGCAAAAAAGATTCCGAAGGCTCCTGCAATCAGTCCAAAAAGCCCTGCTACAGCTCCGCCGACGATTGGAATCACGACAGGAAATCCTACACAGATAATAAGTATGATCAAAATGATTTTTAATGTCCTGCTGGTCCAGGGCCTCCTCTCCGGCTGCCCGTCTCCGTATCCGCGGTACGACTCCTCTTTTCCCGTGTAACCGCTGCTTGTCGTATAGTCCGCCGGCACCTCTCTGTCGTCGTACCGGCTCTGAAAAAATCCATTCTCAGCGTACGCATCCCCTGCATCTTCCCCTCTTAATCCTTCCCGGATCATCAGGGCAACTTTCTCCGGACTTCCCAGTTCTTTTATGATCTGTTCCTCCATCTCCGGTCCTGCATCCGCAAAATAGTCTTCATAATACTGGACGGCCTCTTCCCGCTCTTCTTCTGAAAGATCGCCGAGAAGTATTCTCAATCTTTCCAAAAACTCCTGACGATTCATCAAATCATTCCTCCCTCAAAAATATCAGTAATCTTTTTTGAATATTTCAGCCACTCGGACCTGTACAGCTCCAGCATGACCGCTCCCTTGTCAGTTACTTTATAATACCGTCTGTTCCTTCCGTCATACTGTCTGTCGTAGACCTCCAGGCACTCATCTTTCTGCAGTCTGCGAAGCACCGGGTAGAGTGTGGATTCGGAAATGTCAATCGCCTTTCTGACATCCTGCGTAATCTTATAACCGTATGTCCCCTCTTCTTCCCGCGATACAACCGCCAGCACAATTGCATCCAAAAGGGCTGCTCCGGTATTAAAAACCATAGCCTCACTTCCTTTTATATGCCGGGGTATCCTCCCCGAAACTTATTGACTCCTATATCATATCGTTTTCTATATTATACGTCATATAATATTGTACGTCAATGAATTTATATAAAAGAAATGCGAAAGATTTTCTGAAGACTGCCACAAAGGACTTTTCTGCAAAATAAAAGAGAACCCCGTTTCCAGGATTCTCCTGTCTTCTATCCCCGCACCTGAACTGCAATCATTCTTCCAAGACATACACCTGCCAGACAGCAGATTACACTCAGGGCAATATAAAGTCCTCCGCTCAGCATTTTTCCCTGTTCCAGAAGCGTCCAGGCTTCCAGCGAAAATGTGGAAAATGTGGTAAAGCCTCCGCAGAATCCGGTCTTCCAGAACCATGCGTGTCTTTTTGACACATCAGGATCCTCCCCCGCCAGTATTCCTGCCAGAAAACCGATTACCACCGCGCCCAGCAGATTGGTCAGGAAGGTCCAGACCGGAAAATCTCCCCTGACCGGCAGAAGACTCAGTGCGTACCTTGCCGATGCGCCAAGCGCTCCTCCCAGCGCCACATAACAAACTCCCGGCATCTTAACCTTCCTCCTTTTCCTTTGTCAGTGGGGTTCGTATAAACGGCTCTTCTACAGCCGGATCCAGAAGCTTTTCATAGGCTCCGGTTTTCCGGTAGGCATTCCCCCACGTTTCGTTTTTCCGGTACTCCCGGATCTCTTCTATAGGAAACTCCGCCATCAGAATCCCCTCCTCCTCCGATGCCATCAGAATTGTCGGATCCTGATATCCATCTTCACCGAACACAACCGGAGAAAACGCACAGGACTGTCCCCATCCCCTGCCGGGGTAATTGGCCATGGCAATTCCGGTCATATTTTCAAAGGCACGTGCCTCCAGCTGGTGCAGGCGGGCGGGATTCATGTCGCAGGCATTCGGCACAAGAATCAGTTCTGCTCCTTTCAGCATGAGAACCCTTGCACTTTCCGGAAATTCTCTGTCATAGCAGATCATGATTCCGATCCGGACACCGTCAAATTCTGCGGTTTCAAAGGACGTACCGCTCTGTAACAGCGCCTCCAGGGAAAAGTCACACGTATGTACCTTGGCATATCGAAGAAGGATTTCTCCTTCTCTTCCTATCAGAAATGCTTCATTCTGCGGTCCTTTTTCCCCTTCATACATACCGGTGATCACTGCGCCGACGGAGAGCCGCTTTGCCGTCTCCCTGAGTGTCCGGATATAGGCACTGTCCTCTCCAACCGCCTGAGAAATCCATGCCTTTCGCTCTTTTTCTCTTTCTTTCTGAAAGGGATCATCAAATGCCTCCGGAAAAGGCGGCGCATATCCAATCGACCACATTTCCGGGAAAAGCACCAGATCCGCGCCTGCCCGCCCGGCTTCCTCCATATAACGGACAGCCAGATCCAGATTTGCTTTCACATCATTCGGCACTGCCTTTTTTTGTACCAGTGCAATTTTCATTTCTTTTGCTCTCCTTTATCGCGGAAGGATTCCGTACACAACTGCCGCCTGTAAAACAACAGAGAGCGGTACCAGAATCCGGAATTTCCATTTTTTTGTCTTATGGTGAAAAACGGTCATGCCAAAAAGAGCTCCCGCCCCTCCAAGGCAGAAGGCACTTCCAAGGAGCGCTGCCTCGGAAATCCGCCATCTGTCATGCTTCGCCTTCCATTTATCAATTCCGTACATTATCAGTACGATTACGTTCCAGGCCGCCATCACCAAAAGCAGGTACTGCCAGATCATCGCTTCCTCCTATACTCTGATCTCCTTTCCAAGTGCAAAGGAATAGATCAGTTTTTCTTTTACATGTTTTCCAAGACTCTTTTCCAGAGCTTCCTGATAGTATTCCAGCTGAATACGGTAACGCCCTGTCAGTTCTTCTTCCGTTCTGACACGGTCAGTCTTATAATCGAGCAGGACGATTTCCCCGTCTTCCTCGAAAAACAGGTCAATAATCCCCTGCACAATCAGAAGTTCTCCACTTTTTTCTCCGCCGTTTTCCGGATAAATCCGGTCTGCTTCCACGCCAAGCACAAACGGCTGCTCTTTTTTCAGCTTTCCGTTCTGTGCCGCTTTCTGCATCCGGGCCGCACAGTCCGACTGTAAGAACTTCAGAATGTCTTCTCTTTCCACAGCCCCGGCGGATGCCTCATCGATCTTTTCCGCTTCCACGAACTGCCGGATTTCCTCTTCCAGTGTTTCCATGGTATAGGATTTTCCAAAATCCAGAAGTTCCAGAATCCGGTGGTAGGCTGTTCCTCTTGCCGCTCCCCGGATCTTCGTTTCCCCTTTCCTAAATTTGGGAATGATCTCTTCCTCCGGTTTCTCAAACAGTCGGACACCATCCTCTTCTTCCGGCTGCGGCTCATACGCCGCCCGTTTCAGTTCCGATACAGAAAACTTTCTCTTCCACCGGCTTTCCTCTTCATACGGATACCGGAAGAGATAGCTTTCCATCAGATGATTCCGGATTTCCTCATCATAGAGCTGCTCCGGATCAATGGCTTCGATATCCTCCCTGCGGATCTGTTTTCTTTCTTCCTCCATCACGGATTCCATCAGCACGTCTTCTTCCGTCAGAATTTCTACACGAATCGGCACCTTCTCTGACCATTCCGGATCATCCAGCCGGACCAGCGCCGGAATCAGGAAGTCCAGATAGCTTCCTGCCTTTTGCAAAAGCCCGAAGGAAAGCTGCCGCTCTGTCTGGCTTTTCACCCGCTCATACTGCTTTTGCTTTTCCCCGGCATGTTTCAGAGTTCCGGTGATAATCAGCTTTTCCTTTGCTCTTGTAAGTGCCACATATAAGACACGGAGCTCCTCTCCCAGATTTTCCAGCCGTGTTTCATTCTGGATCATCTTTTTCAAAAAGGACGGTGCCTGCATCCGCTCTTTTAAATAGACTGCATCCACACCGATCCCCAGATCCTGATGGATAACCACCTTTCTCTGAATATCCTGGGTATTAAACTTCTTTCCCATTCCGGAGACAATCACGATCGGGAACTCCAGACCTTTACTTTTATGAATACTCATGAGGCGCACCGTGTCAGCCATCTCATCGCTTGTATTGGCTTCCCCGTAATCGACCTGATATTTCTGCAGCTGCTCCACGTACCGCAGGAAATGAAATAGTCCTTTGTAACTCGTGCTTTCATACGCTTTTGCCTTCTCGATCAGCATATCCAGATTCGCTCTTCTTTGTATGCCGCCCGGCATGGCAAGGACATAGTCCCGGTATCCGGTTTGAGATACAACCTGCTCCAGCAGTTCATGAATCGCTGTGTACGGCACCTGTTCCCGAAACCTGTGTACCTGTTCGTAAAATACGCCAAGTTTCTCATCTTTCGTGTCCCTCGCAAAATCTGCCGCCGCCTGGTAAAACGGCTCTTCCGGATACGCGCACCGGATCCTTGCAAGCTCCTCATTTGTCAGTCCGCCAAAACAGGAGGAAAGCACTGCCGCAAGCGGAAGATCCTGCTTTTCATTATCCAGAATTTTCAGATAGTCTAAAAGAAGACTGATCTCCCTTGTCTGGAAGTATCCTTCCTTTGTCCCGCAGAATGTCGGAATTCCTTCCTCATTCAGCACTTTGGAGAAGACGTCCGTCCACCCTTTGAGGCTTCGGAGAAGAATCACGATATCTCTGTAGGATGCCTTTCGATAGACACCGGTCTCCTTGTCCAGCACCTCCGTATTTTTCAGAAGCTCCTTGATCCGGGCCGCCACAGCCCGCGCTTCCAGCTCTTTTGCCTCCAGCGACTCTCCCTCTTCGATCAGCAGGATCTCCGTATCAAATCCTTCCTTTTCCTCGAACTGTGCCCCCACGTACAGGGCCGCCTGCTCGTCGTACTCCACTCTTCCAAGAGATACTGTCATGATCTGATAAAACAGGAAATTGACCGCATCCAGCACTTCCCCCCGGCTGCGGAAATTTTTGTGCAGGTCAATTCTGCGCTGGTCCCCCTCTCCGGCCGTCTCATAGGATGCGTACTTTGCCATGAAAAGTTCCGGCCTGGAAAGCCGGAACCGGTAGATGCTCTGCTTCACATCCCCTACCATAAAGACATTGTACTGCCCATGACTGATCCGTGAAATCTGCATCAGAAGCGTCTCCTGAATCAGGTTGCTGTCCTGATACTCATCGATCATGATCTCTTCGTATTTCTTCCGGTATTCCTCGGCGATTTCTTCTTTTTTCAGGATCCGGAGCGCATACTGCTCCATATCCCCAAAGTCAATCACACCGGCATTTCTCTTCTTTTCTTCAAAAGCCCGTCCAAACGCAATTGTCAGGCGCACAAGCTCCCCGGCAAACGGGGCTGCCTGTTCCATATCCTCTTTTAAATCCGCCTCGGTCTCATAGAAGAACTGTTCTTTCAGAGCGGACAGTTCCTTTTTAACCTGATCCCGCAAGGACTTGACAAATGCCGTCTTCTCCTCGGAAACTGATTTATCTTTATTCGCCGCAAGCCTTGCGAACGACGCCCCCGCAATCTGCTCCTGAAGCTCCCCAAAGGTCTCCTCTGACCGCAGAGAACGGATCAGTCCGATATCCGAGGAAATCGTATCGGCATATGCGGCCGGTCCGTCCGGCTCCTCACACAGCTCTGCCGCGTAACGCAGTTCACTTTCCATATCCTCCAGCGTTGCCTTCGTATGCTCCACTGCCGCCTCAACAAACGGAAGTGTATCCCACGGTTCGCTTTTGACGGATTCATATCCTTCGATGCTGTCCAGAAGCCATTCTTCCGGATCCGGATTGCTTCGTGAAAACTCATAGAGCTCCAGAATCAACTCCTCGACTTTTTTGTCGTCTCTTCCCGTTGATGCCATCTCCACTAAGTCAGTAAATGAGCTTTCCCCTTTTGCATACTCCTCTTCCAGAAGGTTTTCCATCACTTCCTGCATCAGAAGTTTTCGTTCTCCTTCTTCCAGCGTCCGAAACCCCGGCTCCAGATCAATCGTGTGGAAATAATCCCGGATCACAGACAGACAGAAGCTGTGGATCGTCGTGATCTTTGCATGGTGGATGAGCGTTGCCTGCCGCTGCAGATGCGCATTGTCCGGATCTGTCTCCAGCTTCTTTTCAATGGCACCGCGGATTCTCTCTTTCATCTCGGCTGCCGCTGCCTCTGTAAAGGTCACAACGAGAAGCTGATCCACATCGAGAGGATTTTCCCCTTCCGTCAGCCTGGTAATGATCCGCTCCACAAGGACGGCCGTCTTTCCGGAGCCTGCCGCCGCCGAAACGAGAAGATTACATCCTCTGGCCGCTATGACCTGCTCCTGTTCTTTTGTCCATCCCACGATTCTCACTCCCCTTCCTGTTCCGAGAGTTCCTGCGCAATCAGCCGGAAAATCTCCTCCCGTTTTTTCGATACAAGGCTTCGGTAACCGCACCCCTCGATTCTTTCGTCAAAACCGCAGATACTGTGGTACGGGCAGTAATCGCACCCGGTGTTCATCCCCAGTTCATAAGGCTCTTTTTTTACATTTCCTTCCAGGATCTCTTCTTTAAGCTGCTTCGTCTTCCTCTTTGTATAAGAAGACAGAAGTCCGAATTCCGCCTTTGACGCGGCCCGGGAGGTTTTAGAAACGCTTCCGTCTTTGTTCCTTCCAAACGGCGCCGCAAGAGAACTTTTCGCTCCCGTATGATCCAGATGTCCGAGAACATCCGGATCGGAATTCACAAGACCATCGGGACGGAGCTCTTTTAACAGCTCCTCCTCGGCCTGATCTTCGTCGGATTTCGGAACCATCGGATCCTTCATCTGATAATAAAAGATTCCCGCCGGAATTACTTCCTTATTCGGATGCTTTTTCCGCTCCAGCTCCAGGGCTGCATTCATGTAAACGGCGAGCTGAAGCTGAAGACCGTAATAAAATGACGTGATATCAAAGGACTTGGATCCGGTCTTATAGTCCGTCACTTTGACATAAACCTGATTCTCATCTTCGCACGTATCAATCCGGTCGATGACGCCTCCTTCAAACCGGACTTCTGTCCCGGTCTGCCGGAAATCTCCCATTTTCTGCTGACGAAGCAGGGCCCATACCGTCCGGTCCACAAGCCTCTTCATTCTCGTAATCAGATATTCCCGGCGCTTCGTACTGTAAAGCACGGTATTTTCATAATCAATGATACTTTCCTCCACGCAGGCGTCCACCATTTCCCGGCGCATCTCGTCGGTGATATCCGTAACCGGGATCTCCAGTCTTTCTGCCTTCCCCGCAAAATGCTCCATCGCCTTGTGGAAGAGATTTCCCCAGTCCAGAGGCTTGAATTCATACTCCTGCCGCTCGCTTAACCGCAAGCCGTAGGCCATAAAATGCGCAAAAGCACAGGATGCATATTTCTCCAGACGGGTCACACCTTTGTCGATTCCTTCCCGGTAAAGAATCTCTGCCGCCTTCTTTGAGAGACGGTCATCCGGTATCCGGTAAAAATGTGCCTCCATCACCTGTTCCAGAGTTTGACTGCGTTTCGAATCCTTTTTATACCAGGCATAAAGCTCCTGCCACTGCGGATCTTCCGTCTCCTCATTCTGAAGTCCCCGGATCAGAAGTTCCAGACCGTTTTTCCCGGTCAGTTCCGTCTCTTTCAGGGTCCGTTCCTCCTCCCGCGTCACAGTCAGACGTGGAAACAGCTTCTGAATATCCCGGATCAGATAAGACGGTCTGAGAGAAGTCCCGTCCGCCGCCACCGAAGCATAAGACAGGTACAGCAGTTCCTGTGGTTTAGTCAGCATCGTGTACAGATAAAATTTCTGAATATAGGCCTGTTCTTTCCCTCCGGCGGAAAGTTCCGTCCCTCCGGACCGGATTTTCTCCCGGTCATACTCGGAGAGCAGCCCGCCCGAGCCAAGCTGCCCTGGAAGGAAGCTGTCGTTTGCGCCAAGGAAAAACAGGGCTTTGATATCAGTAAGCCTCGTCCGCTCCATGTCCCCGGCCATAACTTCATCAATTCCCGGCGGAATGACACCGACTTTCGCTTCCTCGAGTCCGGCGTCCAGAAGCTCCCCGTATTCCTCCAGAGAAACCTTCTCCTCCCCGAGAAGCGCTACAAATTTATCAAACAGATCGATGACAATCCGGTAAACCTGAGAATACTCCTTTGAAAGGGCGGCCTCGCCGCTCTTCTCAAAAACCTGTTCCTGCTCCCGAACCTTCCCGTACATTCCTTCCTGCACGAGAAAATCATAGAGTGCTTCCGTAATGTCCCTTACCGTCTTTTTCTGCTGCCGCAGCACAAAGACAAGACTGTCCACCTTTTCGATAAACCGGACACGGAGATGATTGACTTTTGCAAGCTCTTCTTCGCTCATCCCTTTGCTTTTCCGGATCCATGCGCCCTGCCACTTTTTGTATCCCCGGATTCCAAGGGCAAGCACATAGTTTTCCAGTGTATCGACTTCCTCCATCGTAAATCCGCTAAGGCCCGTCCTCAGAAACCGGAATACGCTTTCGTAGGTAAATCCCTTCTGGATCATGGCCGTCACACTGCGGACGTATTCTACAAATGGATTTAACAGCACACTTCGTTTCTGGTCTGCAAATACCGGAATCCCGTATTCGGAAAAAATTGTCCGGATATCATCCGAATAAGCGGACAGATCCGGCACGATCACCGCAAAATCCCGGTATCTCCATCCCTTTGTCCTGACAAGAAAACGGATCTTTCTTGCTGCCGCTTCCACTTCCTGCCCCGGCGTTGCCGCATGGCAGATCCGGATCCGGTCCTGTTCTTCTTCGTAACGGGCCTTGCCGTAGCGGAAAAGATGACGTTCCAGAAAGGCCATCGGAGTATTTTCGCGGAACCGGTACGGAATCTCTCCCTCCATCCATACGGGATCGTTCACCGTAATCTTCTTCTCCCGGCAGATGGCAAGGAGCTTTGTCGTCATCTCTTTACTGAGAGAAAACAGCTGGTACGGTCCCTGATAAAGATAAGGATTCTCATTCTTCGGAATCGTCACTGTCACCCGGACATCCTGACACACCTTGAGAAGCTGCTCCAGCAGCCGGTTCTGAACCGGGGTAAATCCGGTAAAGCCGTCCAGCGCAATGATGCTGTCCCGCAGAATGGCAGACTGCGGCACCCTCTCGCAGAGCAGATCCAGAATCTCCTCTCTTGTGATATATTTTTCCTCCAGATAGGCATAGAAGCCTTCATACACCTTCTTCAAATCAGAAAGCTTATAATAAAGCGAGGTTCCTTCCCCCGCCTGCTCCATCATCCGGTCAAGCTCTTCTTCTCCAATATCGTACTGGGTAAACTCGGAAATGACCGATTTCACTTCGCTGATATACCCCTGCCGCTTCAGATTTCCACGAAGGACAGTCAAATCGTCCTCATAATCCCCCGCAATCTTCCGGAGAATCAGATTTTTCCCCTCGTCATCCAGAACAATCCGGTCGTTCCCCCCGGTCTCTTCCATGACACGATAAGCAAGCCTTCCAAAACTTAACACATCAATATTCATGATCGCATGGTTCGGGCTTGCCTCCACAAGATCTTTCTGAGTCTGCATGGAAAACTGCTCCGGCACGAGAACAATATAAGTCTTCTCCGGATTTGCAGCCGCTTCTTCTACTGTCTTCTGATATAGAGAATGGGACTTCCCTGAACCGGAACTCCCAAAAATAAACTGTAATGCCATGACATTCTCCTAATTCACTTTTCCGTACAGTTCTCTCGGAACGAATCCTTCAATATAGATTCCATCCGCCTGATACTCTTCTTTCGTCACTTCTCCGTAGGCACGGATCATCTGAATCTTTCCTGCCTCCGCATACGGATAAAGACGCTTAATCTCCATTCTCTGTTCTCTGATCCAGTCTTCCAGAATCTCTTTCAGCGTATCCAGTCCCTGCCCTGTCTTTGCAGAGACCACGACTCTTGCATCCGACTTGAAATCCCGGATCAAAAGGTCTTCTCCTGCTTTGTCACATTTATTAAACACCGTAATCACGGTCTTGTTCAACACTCCGAGTTCTTCCAGTGTCTCATAGGTTACATACATCTGCTCATCCATCTGTGGATTGGACATGTCCGCCACATGCAGAATCACATCCGCATACTTTGCCTCTTCCAGCGTACTGCGGAATGCCTCGATCAGGTTATGCGGAAGCTTGCTGATAAATCCGACCGTATCGGTAAGAAGAATCTTCTGGCCTCCCGGAAGATTCAGCACTCTGGTTGTCGGATCCAGTGTTGCAAACAGCTTGTCCTCTTCCAGCACCGATGCACCTGTCAGTGTATTTAACAGCGTAGACTTTCCGGCATTGGTATATCCCACAAGCGCACAGACCGGCATATGGTTTCTGCTTCGCTGCTCCCTTGTCACTTCCCGGTGTCTGCGGACATCCGCAAGTTCCCGGTTCAGCTGGGCGATCCGGCTTTTGATCAGTCTCCGGTCCATCTCCAGCTTCTTCTCTCCCGGTCCTCTTGTCCCGATTCCTCCACCGAGCCTGGAAAGACTCTTTCCAAGTCCGGTCAGTCTCGACTGCCGGTATTTTAACTGGGCCAGTTCTACCTGAATCTTTCCCTCTTTAGTCGATGCTCTGGACGCAAAAATATCGAGAATCACAAGCGTCCGGTCCATAATCTTACAGTCCAGCACTTCCTCCAGATTGTTGATCTGTGAGGGGCTTAGCTCATCATCACAGACAATGCCGTCCGCTTCCTTTTCCCATACAAGCCACTTTAACTCGTCGAGCTTCCCGCTTCCGATATAAGTCCCCGGGTGAACCGCGTCTCTTAGCTGGATCATCTGTCCTGCCACTTCCGCTCCCGCTGTCTTTACCAGTTCGCCAAGCTCATCCAGCGACTGCTCTGCCTTTTCCAGATCATCCAGAGCCGCCGCCACAAGAATTACCTTTTCCTTTTTCCTTCCTGTCTCAATCATTCATTTCCCGCCTGTGTTTCTAAAAACTCTGCCTCTTTTTTCACATCTTCATCATCCGGCCAGGTCTGAAGATATGCATCCGCCTTTGCTCTGGCTTCTGTATACTTTCCTGCCTTTTCCAGAGAGAAGATCTGATTGTAGGCCATTTCCTTTTTCAAATCATCCCCGGCGCCTTCCATCCGGCTTCCGGTCTCAAAAGAGTCTGCCGCTTTTTCATACTCCCCGGTCTGCATATACGAAATTCCAAGCAGATTGTAAAGCTCCGGCGTTGCCCCGGCGCCTTTTTCAAGCGCTGATTCAAAAGCGGACGCCGCCTTATCATACTGCTCCAGTTCATAATAGCTGATGCCAAGTCCCCGGTATGCTTCCTTTTCCATATCAGAATCCTTTGAAGCTTTTTCAAAAGTCTCGGCGGCCTGCTCATACTTTCCCTCTTCAAGAAGGGATTTCCCTTTATCAATCTGTGTGGCACATCCTGTCATCGTAAATGAAAGCAGGCATGCCGCCATTATCATTCCAATTCGCTTTTTCATTTCCCTTATCACCCTTATCTTTCTTTATGATTCCCTGTTCTTATTCCAGAATGTGTTCCATTCCCTGATTCATAATTGTCTGGATATGATCATCCGCCAGCGAATAAAACACCGTCTTCCCCTCACGTCTGCTCTTAACCAGTTTCATCTGCTTTAAAATCCGAAGCTGATGCGAAATCGCAGACTGTGTCATATGCAGTACCTCCGCCAGATCACAGACACAAAGCTCTGACTGAAAGAGCACATAGAGAATCTTCACTCTCGTCGGATCTCCGAACACTTTAAACAGGGCGGCCAGATCATTCAGTGTCTCTTCCGCAGGCATCCGTTCCATGACCTTCTTGATACAGTCCCCGTGGATCTCGATACAGTCACAGCACTCTGTCTCCATACAATCAATTTTTCTGCTCATACATCATACTCCCTTTTCTTACATCGGCTCAATCTGCCAGTCCACAGGCTCTACCCCCTGTGCCTCCAGAAACCGGTTGGCCTGACTGAACGGCCTGCTTCCGAAAAATCCCCGGTATGCGGAAAGCGGACTCGGATGCGGGGCCTCCAGAATCAGATGCTTAGGATTGTGAAGCATGGATTTCTTCGCCTGGGCCGGTCTTCCCCACAGCATAAAGACGATCGGCCGGTCCTGCTCATTTAATTTCCGGATCGCCGCGTCCGTAAACTCTTCCCATCCGATTCCCTTGTGGGAATTGGCCTGATGCGCCCGTACTGTCAGTACCGTATTCAAAAGCAGCACTCCCTGCTTCGCCCATTTGGTGAGGCATCCGTGATTCGGGATCGTGCATCCCAGATCATCGTGAAGCTCCTGATAAATATTGACAAGAGAAGGCGGAATGTCCACTCCCGGCCTTACGGAAAAGCAGAGCCCGTGTGCCTGCCCCTCTCCGTGATACGGATCCTGTCCCAGTATCACCACCTTCACCTCATGAAGCGGCGTCAGGTGGAACGCATTGAAAATGTCGTCCGCCGGCGGGAAAATCTGCCTCGTCCGGTACTCCTCGTTGACCGTCTGAAATAATTTTTTATAGTAAGGCTGTCTGAACTCCTCCTTCAGAGCATCCAGCCAGTCATTCTGAATTGCTGCCATGCTGCCTCCTCACATCAGAGTCTGACCGGGATTCCTTTGTCCCTCAGATACTCCTTGACTTCCCGGATCGTAAGCTCTTTATAATGGAACAGCGATGCCGCCAGAGCCGCATCCGCATGTCCCTCGCTGAACGCGTCATAGAAATGGGACAGCTCTCCTGCTCCTCCGGAAGCAATCACCGGAATCGACACCGCATCCGCAATCTGTCTTGTCACGTTCAGGTCATATCCTGCCTTCGTCCCGTCTCCGTCCATACTCGTCAGAAGAATTTCCCCTGCGCCGCGCCGCTCGGCCTCCATGGCCCACTCCACAGCATCCCGGCCGGTGTCGATCCTTCCGCCGTTTTTGTATACATTCCATCCGCTTCCATCCGCACGCTTCTTCGCGTCGATGGCGACCACCACGCACTGGCTCCCGAACTTGTACGCCGCGTCCGAGATCAGATCCGGAGTATTCAGCGCAGAGGAATTGATGGAAATCTTGTCCGCCCCGGCTCTTAAAATCGTCCGGAAGTCCTCCACTGTACGGATTCCGCCGCCAACCGTAAACGGAATAAAGACATTCTCAGCCACCTGTTCTACCATGTCAACGACTGTATTTCTTGCATCAGAGGAAGCGGTAATATCCAGAAATACCAGTTCGTCCGCCCCTTCTTTATCATAAACCTTTGCGACTTCCACCGGATCTCCGGCGTCTCTTAAATCTACAAAGTTGACTCCCTTTACAACCCGTCCATTGTTCACGTCCAGACATGGAATAATTCTCTTCGTAAACATCTGCTACTCCCCCTGTCTTTCTATGAAATTTTTCAGAATATGAAGCCCTGTCCCGCCGCTCTTTTCCGGGTGGAACTGGCATCCGAAGACGCTGCCCTTCTCCACCGAGGCATGAATCGTCACTCCATATTCGGCAGTTGCTTTTACGATCTTTGGATCTTTCGCTTTCAGATAGTATGAGTGGACAAAATATACATAAGGATTCTCCTCAAGTCCCTCAAACAGCCTGCCGTCCTTCGAACAGGAAAGAGAATTCCAGCCCATATGCGGAATCTTAAGCCCTTCTGTCTTCGGGAACCTGACAATCTCACCTTCTAAAATTCCAAGACCTTTCACACCCGGACTTTCCTCGCTCTTTTCAAAAAGGACCTGCATGCCAAGGCAGATTCCAAGCAGCGGAATTTTCTTTTCTACCGCCTCTTTGATCACCTCTGTCAGTCCAAATGCTTCCAGATTGTGCATCGCGTCTCCAAAAGACCCGACTCCCGGAAGGATAATCCGGTCTGCTCCCAGTATCTCCTCCCGTTTTCGTGTGACAACCGGCTTCTCTCCAAGAAAATCAAGCGCCTTCTCCACACTTCTCATATTTCCTGCGTCATAATCAATCAATGCAATCATTGTTATCCACTCCTTATCTTTCTAAGTTTAACACACCCCTTTCAAAAAGAAAATGTAAAAATGCGGGACACGCCCGCATTTTTACTTTTTGTCAAGTTCAAACCAGAACTGTACTCCGTTTTCATAATTTTTTACCCCGTAATTCTGATGGAAGGATTCCATGATGGCCTTGACAATCGAAAGTCCGATTCCATTTCCTCCATATTCTCTGGTTCTTGCCTTGTCCACTTTATAAAATTTCTCCCAGATGTGTTCGATATCCTCCTCCGGTATCGGCTCCCCTGTATTGAAGACGCTGATCCGTATCTTACCGTCCCGCTCTTCAATCCGGATATCCACGATCCGGTTTTCATCCACATGGTTCAGGGCATTGCTTACATAGTTTCGCACAACCTGTTCTACCTTGAACTCATCTGCCCATACAAAAACCGGCTCCTGGGTATTCATACGGATATCCGCTTCTTTCTGCTTTGCCATGATTTCAAGGCTCTGCACCACACCCCGGATCAGGCTTGTGATATCGATCCGTTCAAACTGGGTATCGTCTCTGCCCTGTTCCTGCTGGTTCAACGTCAGAAGGTTTTTCACCATCCTGTTCATCTTGTTGGCCTCATCAATAATGACATCGCAGTAAAACTCCATGCTTTCCGGATCATCCGTGATCCCGTCTTTCAAACCTTCCGCATATCCCTGGATCAGTGCAATCGGTGTTTTCAGTTCATGCGATACATTCCCGATAAACTCTGTACGCATGGTCTCTACCTGTTCCTTCTTTTTGATGTCTCTTTGCAGTTCATAGTTGGCTGTCTTTAATTCGGAAATCTTGTCTTTCAGCTCATCTGACATCGTATTAAAACTTTCTCCAAGAATTCCGATCTCGTCTGCTCCGCCTCTTGTATATTTTGCGTCAAAATCAAGCTTTGCCATCTTTTTTGACAGCTCCGCCAGTTCCAGAAGCGGCTCCGAAATTCTTCTTGAGAAAAACCAGACAAGAATAATTCCAATCGCAAGAATCAGAATACCGATATAGAAAATAAACTGGTTGGAAATCGACACATTAGAGCGGATACTGTCAAGGGAACACCGCATCAGCAGATAATTGGAATTATCAAACTGTGCCCACATTTCCAGGTATTCCGCTCCGCTCATCACATCTCTCGCCCTTGTAATCAGGTAGTCCCCGCTGTCAAGCAGCGGCGGCTTGTTGCCGAGCACATAATCCTGAACCTGATCTATCAGGATGCTCACATCATAGACGTTCGCATACTGTACCCTCATGGAACTGTCAATCAAAAGGACGGAAACATTATTTCTCTCGGTCATACGGTTCAGTTTCAGCACTTCCGAGTCGTTTCCCAGAAGATCCTTCTCCTGCACCTTGCTGATTTCCTTATAAATACTCACTAAGTCCGACCGTTTATTTGCCATATAGTACCATTCTGCAAATGTACCGTTTACAAACACAAGAAGAATCAGAAGAAAAAGAATCAGTCCGACAAAAATGAACATCATCTTTTTTCGGATAGAGAGCTTTGCTCCAAATTTTTTCATGATTTTGCAACCTCAAATTTGTAGCCCATCCCCCAGATGGTCCGGATATACTCGCCTTTGTCCCCCAGCTTGTTTCGAAGCTTCTTCACGTGAGTATCAATCGTTCTGGCATCTCCGAAATAATCGTAGTTCCATACATTGTTCAAAATCTTCTCTCTGGACAGGGCAATCCCCTGATTTTCCATAAAATAGGTAAGAAGCTCAAACTCCTTGAAACTTAAATCGACCGGATTGCCGTCAATTTTCACGATATGGGCTGCCTTGTCAATCTCAATACCTCCTGCAGAAACCGTCTGATCCATGGCAAGTCCGCTCGTCCTTCTTAAGAGCGCATTGACACGGGCCACAAGGATTTTCGGACTGAACGGCTTGGAAATGTACTCATCGACGCCAAGTTCAAACCCATTCAGCTCATCCCGCTCTTCTCCTCTTGCCGTCAGCATGATGATCGGAACTTTGGACTCCTTGCGGATCTCCCTGCATACTTCCCATCCATCCATCTTCGGCATCATCACATCCAGAATAATAAGTCCGATATCCTGATTATCGTAAAAAACATCCAGCGCATCCATCCCGTCTCCTGCTTCAAGCACCTGGAATCCGGCTCTTTCCAGGAAGTCTCTGACAAGCTTGCGCATTCTGCTTTCGTCATCCACCACCAGTATCTTAATATGCTCCATAAACAATTCATCCCTTCTTCTCGATAATCTATCTATTTTCTGTATTTTAACAGATAATTATGTCCTTTTTGTGTACAATCTTATTTTCTGCTTCCTTCCTCCGGACCGGTGCTGCATTTCAGAGTTTCCCCGTCACTTTCAAACACGATGGTTCCCTGAAGGTCGGTCCGGAAAACACCTGCCCCCAGTTTCTCCACCCGTTTCATGACTTTCTCATGTGGATGTCCGAACTCATTTCTGGTGCCGCAGGTTATCACGACAAAAGAAGGAGATGCCGCTTTTAAAAACTTCCATGAGTTGGCGTCCCGGCTTCCATGATGATTCAGTTTCATGACATCCGAGCGGATTGAGATCCCGGATTTCAGGATCTCTTTTTCGATTCTCTGACTGATGTCTCCGCATAAAAGGAAGCTGTGTGGACCATTTGTCAGACGAATCCCGAGTGATGAATCGTTGATATCTTCATACTGTTTTTCAGAATCCGGCGTGATAAATACAAATCTGCCGCTTCCTATTTCATAGTTTTCCATAAACTCAGGATGTCTGATCTTTACGTCCGCTTCATCCAGAGCGGTAAGAACTTCTTGAAAGCTTTCTGTATCATACGTTTCTTCCGGAAGGAAACAGGTTCCCACCGAAAAGGTTTCAATTACAGCATCCATCCCGCCGATATGATCAATATGAGGATGTGTGGCAATGACATAATCAAGCTTTTCTACCCCCTGTTCTTTTAAATAGGAAACGACCATTTCTTCATCCTCATTGGTCCCTGCATCAATCAGTAAATTTTCATTCTCCGACCGCACAAGAATGCTGTCCCCCTGTCCTGCATCCAGAAAGTGCACCTCCATGTTTCCGGATACTGTTTCCGTATTATTCTGTTCCGGATTCTCTGCTTTTCTGCCCAGAATCCAGATAACAGACATACCTGCCAAAAGCGCCAGAACAAACAGATATATGACTATTCTTCTCTTCTTTCTCACTTCTTCATCCTCCGGAAAACCTGTTTCCTTTTATTGTATCTGCAAGCTTTCCAAATCATTCAGATGATGTTTATATTTTCTTAAGTTCTTTTATAAATCCTTCATCGCGGAGACATAAATTACTCACATTTGTGCGCTATACTATAAACATCTTCAGAGAAGAAGAAGACAACAGTTGGAAAGAGTTCCTAATTCTTTGTGATTGTTGTCCTTCGCCTAGACATTTAGATTTTTTTAGATAGATTTTTCTCTCTTCCTTCAGGAGCCGCCAGGACGGCTCCTCCTTTTTTTGTTCAGAGCTTTCCCGGGTACACGAAAAAATCCTGCCTGTGGAAACATCATATCTCCCGGCAGGATTTGCTCTATTCTTCTGTTCTTGGAAAGAGTATCGTCAGAAAGAACATGCCGTCTTCCTGACATACCTCGGAAACTCCCCGCATTTTTTTCATCATCTTCCGAATGTTGTGAAGCCCGATTTTCGTACTCTCTTTTCTTTCGTCCGTTTCCCGCAAGATCCGGTTGGAAAAACAGATCCCCAGACAGGAATCCCTGCAGACTGTCCGAATCCGGACAGGTTCTTCCGGATCTGCGTATTTTACAATATTAGAGACGAGATTATCCAGAATCCGGTTGATGTATTCCGGATCCACACAGATTTTCCCATCCTCGTCTTTCCATTCGACATCGACTCTGTAGCCTTTTTCTTCCAGATACCCCGCCATCTCAGAGAGCGGATCATAAAAGATGTTGTCCAGGCTTTCCTGCTCTCCGGTCCTGACTTCCATATCTTCTGTTACGAGGGCATACTCAAAAATATGGTCCGACATAACTTTGATCTGGTGGGCTTTCCGGTCGATTTTGCGGATGTATTCCCGGATCTGCTCCATATCATGGATCTCTTTTTTCGCCAGAATATCTGTATAGAGAAGCAAAGAAGTGAGCGGTGTTCTCAGATCGTGGGACATTTCCGTAATCATTCTCCGATTTGCCCGGGACAGTTCTTCTTCTTTTTCTATACTTTCTTTCAAAGCCCTGCGCATGTGATCCATTCCGGACGCAAGATCGGCAAGCTCATCCTTTCCTATTACCGAAATCTGATATTCCAGATCGCCATTTCCCAGAATCTCACATTCTTCTTTCAGCTTTCCAATATATTTTACAGGTTTACGGATCCCCAGTACCGCTGTCATAATAAACAACGCCACAGCAAGCAGAATCTCGGCAATCAGCGCATAGCTGTAAAACTGATAGGAAAAGAATCCATACAGAAATACATCTGCGGTTCCGTCCGAAAATTCAACTGTATAGTAAGACTCCCACTCATAATACCCGCCTTCTATTGCGGCATTCTCTACTTCTTCATCCGGATACAGAGAATCATATGTCAGAAGTTCCTCCTTATAGACACTGATTGCAACGATTTTCTGTTCATTCACCCATTTCGTCAGCTTTTCAGAATCATTGGAGGAAACATGGTTTTCTGTAACATATTCCTGGAGATTTTTGATGGAATGGTCACTTGCTTTCTGTACATAATCACTTTCATAAAAATAAAATGTAAGCAGATTTTCCCCCGCACGGTTCAATATGAAAAAAAACAAAAGAGAAACTGTTGCTGATACCAGAAGCAGGCGGATCAGTTCAAAATATAATGAATGAATTTTTTTCTTCCCATTATCCAAATCGGTACCCCTTCCCCCATACAGTCTGAATTCTCTGTGGATTTTTCGGATCTTCCTCTATTTTTACCCGTAGTTTCCGGATATGCACCATTACCGTACCATTGCAATTGTAAAAATATGGTTCATCCCAGACACTTTCATAAAGATTCTGGGCCGAAAAAATCTTCCCCGGATGCTGCATCATCAGTTTTAAAATCTGGTATTCAATTTCGGAAAGCTCTGTACTTCCACCCCGGACAAAAACTTCATTAAACATTTCATTCAAACGGATTCCGGCCTGTTCCAGATACGTGTCCTTTTTTCGATCCGGTTCCTTTCCGCGGTATGTTTTCCATCTGCGGATCAAAGCCTTGACTCTTCCAAGAAGTTCCGAATAGGAAAACGGCTTCGGAAGATAATCATCCCCGCCTGCCATGAATCCGATCAGTTTGTCCGATTCCTGCGCTTTTGCGGTCAGAAACAGTACCGGTACATACGAAATTCTCCGGATCTCTTCACATGTCTTCAGTCCGGACATCCCGGGCATCATGATGTCCAGAATCACAAGATCAGGCCCCTCTGCCAGCAGCTGCAGACCTTCCCTCCCATTCTTTGCCTCAAGCACTTCATAACCTTCTCCTTCAAGAAGAATCCTCACTCCTTCCCTGATGTCTTCATCATCTTCAATCATTAAAATCCGTTCCATTTACTCACCTTACACTCACTCTGACAAAACAACAGGGTCCGCCTCCCGAAAGAAGCACACCCTGTATCACCTGTTTTGATTCCTGTTCTTATTATTTTGAACTCTTTCCTGAACCCGTCTTTCCTGATTTCGTATTCCCGGATGCTTTTCCTCTTGTTTTGTTGTTCTTTGAAGTTTTCCCGCTTTTCTTTTTGGAATCCTTCTTTTCAGACTCAGTGACTTTTTTATCGGAGTCCTTCTTTTCAGATTCAGCGCCTTTCTTATCGGAGTCCTTCTTTTCAGATTCAGCGCCTTTCTTATCGGAGTCCTTCTTTTCAGATTCAGTGACTTTCTTATCGGAATCTTTTTTTTCGGAGCTTGAGCTGCTCCCGGCAGTGCTTTTTGCTGTGGACTTTTTATCATCTTTTCCTCCACATGCTGCCATGGCAAACACCATTGCTCCAACCAGTGCCAGAATGAGGCCTTTCTTTACAAATCCTTTTTTTCCTTTTTCTTTTTTCTGTTCCTGCATAAAATCTGTTCCTCACTTTCTTTTTCTGTTTCAAAGGCTGCTTTGTTATGTATCTTTATATCTGCTTCCTTTGATACTTCTATTATCAACGGCAGATCTTAACCGTTCCTGAAAAAGTTCTGAACAATTCTTAATGCAGATTTCCCCTTTCCGGCTCATCATCCCTCTAAATATTTCCCATCTTATCGAAAGATCAGTGTTCTGTCAACAAAAAAACAGCAGGATGAATTCCTGCTGTTTTTTCCGGGATCATAACATGTATCTGTCCTATTCTACTATGATAATATTGCTGTCCGAATACATGCTTTCATCCGGGCATCGGTCCGTAATAATCATTGCATCCCCGAATTCTCCAAAGCTTACAGGACTCGATACCAGAAATTTGCTGCTGTCACAGAGTACATACGGCTTTTGGGCATGTTTCATCGCACATCCTTTTATCATCGCCTCATTGATATCCGGCGTCGTAAACCCGGACGTCCGGTTTACCCCGTTCGTTCCGAAAAAACCTTTTGTAAAATTATATTTCTGGAGATTGACGTAGGCTTCGTTTCCAACAATCGCCTCGGTCGCCGCTTTGAGTTCGCCGCCGATCAGGATCACCCGGAACCCATTCTCCGTGAGCTGCAGAGCGTGTGAAACCGCATTGGTCACAAAGACGGCTGACTTCTCTGTCAGAAACGGAATCATGTATTCCGTTGTCGTGCCGGCATCCAGGTAGACAAAATCATCCGGCTCCACAAGCGATGCCGCATACCTGGCAATCCGGATTTTTTCCTCTTTTTTCAATTCTTTCCTGAGAGCAACTTTTTCTTCCCGGATATTGATCCTGGATTCTGTCTGGACAGCTCCTCCAAACACCTTGACCAGCTCTCCTTTCTGATGGAGAAGTGTCAGGTCTCTCCGAATTGTGGACTCGGACGCATTCAGCTTTTCTGTCAGTTCCTGAACAGTCACGCTTCCCTTCTCTCCCAGAAGTTTCAGGATCTCTTTTTGTCGTTTTTCTGTCAGCATAACCTTCCCTCCGACTAAACCTTTTTCTCTCATATAACTATAGTAGAATTCTCCTTTCCCGTCAATCTCCCACCCGAATCAAAATACGCCGCGGATGTGATAATCTTCTCGCGGCGTAATGCTGTTTGATTTTTTCTTTATTCTTCTACCCTTTTTTTAAGTATTCCAAGGAGTACGGCTCCGACAATCGTACCGATTACCAGGGATACAAGATACATCAGGGCATGATCCACAACCGGGAATACGAAGATTCCGCCATGCGGAGCCATCAAAGTACAGCCAAATGCCATGGAAAGCGCACCTGATACTGCGGCACCGATGATACAGGACGGAAGGACATGGATCGGATCAGATGCCGCAAACGGGATCGCTCCTTCTGTAATAAACGCAAGTCCCATGATAAAGTTTACCGGACCGGATTCCCGTTCTTCTTTTGTAAATTTCTTCTTAAAGAGCAGTGTCGCCAGAGCGATGGCGCATGGAGGTACCATACCGCCGATCATAACGGCTGCCATAATATCATAGTTACCGGCTGCAATGGATGCAGTTCCGAATACATATGCTGCCTTGTTGAACGGTCCTCCCATATCGATGGACATCATACCCGCAACGATAATTCCAAGGAGAATCTTGCTGCTTCCGCTCATATTGGTCAGTCCTGTATTGAGCGCGGTATTCAATGCTCCGACCGGAGGCTCAATCACATAATTCATCAGAAGTCCCATAATCAGAATTCCGAACAATGGATACAGAAGCACCGGCGCAATCTTTTCAATGGACTGCGGCAGTTTCGCAAATACTTTTCTCAGAAGGAGAATCAGGTATCCTGCTACAAATCCCGCAAGAAGAGCTCCAAGAAATCCGGATTTGCCCTGAGATGCAAGCATTCCGCCTACAAATCCGACTGCCAGTGCCGGACGGTCTCCGATACTCATGGCAATGAATCCTGCAAGTACTGGGAGCATGAATCCAAATGCCGTATCTCCTATTCCTTTCAATGCCGCTGCTACCGGCGTGATCGTACCGAAGTTTGCACGCATCTCATCGGAAAGGGAATTGATATCGACGCTGAGGCCATCGATCAGAAACGCAAGGGCAATGAGGATACCGCCTCCAACTACGAACGGAAGCATGTGGGAAACTCCGTTCATCAGCTGTGTATATACCTTGTGGGCTCCGCCTCCGGATGATTTCTGTGACTTGCCTGCATTCGGATTTCCGCTTTTGTAAATCGGCACATCACCATGCATCGCCCGCTCTACAAGCTGATCTGCCTTGCCGATTCCATCGGAAACCGGGCACTCGATCAGACGTTTTCCATGGAAACGGTCCATTGGTACTTCTGCGTCTGCTGCAACGATGATACAGTCTGCCTCTGCGATTTCCTCTTCTGTCAGTACGTTCTTTGCTCCGCCGGATCCCCTCGTCTCTACCTTTACAAAGCATCCTGCCTTTTTCGCTGCTTTTTCGATTCCTTCCGCAGCCATATACGTGTGTGCAATACCAGTCGGACATGAAGTCACTGCCAGAATCCTGCATGCCTTTTCCTGCGGTTCGGACTCCGTCTGTGCCGCCAGCTGTTCATCGACATCCGGTTTCTCTTCATCCGCCTCATCGATGATCTGAAGAAATTCTTCCGGTGTGGATGCTTTTTTCAGATTCTCTGAAAACTGCTCATCCATCAGGAGAATGGAAAGTTTGCTCAATACGTCCAAATGAATATTATCCTTTGTATTCGGCGCGGCAATCAGGAAAATCAGATTTACCGGCTCCCCGTCCAGAGAATCAAAATCCACTCCGTCTTTGATTACCATCGCTGCAAGACCAGGCTTTGCCACCGCGTCACATTTTCCGTGCGGAATCGCAATGCCGCCTCCGACTCCGGTCGTACTTTCTTCTTCTCTTAAATACACTTCTTTCCGGTACGCTTCTTTGTCCCGGATCTTTCCGCCTGCCGCCATCAGATCCACTGCCATATCAAGTGCTTCACTCTTGGAAGCCGGCGCGGCAGTAAGAGAAATACTTCTTTTATCCAGTAATTCTGTGATTCTCATCCTCTATTTCCTCCCATCCTCTATTGATCGATACAATGTTTCCACCTCTGCTCTTGTTGCCAGACGCTCCGAGAAGGCACTGGCACTTCCTGCGGACACTCCCATCCGGAAAGCATGTTCATAATCTTTCTTTTCCAGCCATCCTGCCAGAAATCCTGCCACCATGGAGTCGCCTGCGCCTACCGCGTTGACAAGGGTTCCTTCCGGTGCCGGAAGCATGTGCACCTCTCCGTCTGCATCCAGAAGCACTGCTCCCTTTCCGCCCATGGATACGAGCACATTCAACGCTCCCTGTTCCTGCATTTTCCGTGCATACGGTACAACAGATTCCTGCGTATCAAGTTCCACTCCGAAAATCGCTCCCAACTCATGCTGATTCGGCTTGATCAGAAATGGATGATACGGAAGTACTTCCATCAGCAGGTCATTGGTCGCATCCACCACTGTGAGCACTCCTTTTCCATCCAGCCGCTTCATAATCTCCGCATAAATCGTTTCCGGAATACTTGCCGGAATGCTTCCTGCCAGCACCAGGACGTCTCCTTCTTTCAGTCCGTCCAGCTTTTCCAGAAGTGCCTGCAAAGCCGCCCCGCTGATCGCCGGTCCCTGTCCATTGATCTCGGTTCCGTCAAAATCCTTCATTTTGATATTGATTCTTGACCATCCCTCATCAAGCTCAATAAATTCACTTTGAAATCCAAGCTCCCGTACTTTGCTTACAATCTCTCTTCCGGTAAATCCTGCCACAAATCCAAGGGCAGTATTATCAAATCCGAGGTTTTCCAGTACCGTAGACACGTTGATTCCCTTGCCTCCCGGGAGCATCTGCTCTGATGCCGTCCGATTCGTCTCTCCAAGCCGGAAATCATTGACTGTCACAATGTAATCCAGTGACGGATTAAATGTTACTGTGTAAATCATTCTTTTCTACCTCCGTTCTTTCTATGCTTATCATAGCACCATTATCAGTCATAATCAATCATTTTATTTCACGATATTTTTACTTATTTTTTGTAAATATTTCACAATCAGTCAAATTCAATCATTTAAGTGTAACAAAGAACTCCTGCGATTTCATTCCCCAACATCGCAGGAGTTCTTTTCCATTCTTTATTCAGATTTCCAGTTATATTGCTTTGACCTGCTGTTCCAGTACCAGTTTCTGATAAGCAGCAGAAGAACGGAAGCAACAAGCAGAATCCCGATCACAATCCATCTACCTGCTGTCAGAGGGATGGCAATCGGATACCTGGATGTCACAGCCGCCAGAACGAAAAAGCAGACCACCATCACTCCAATCTGTATCCGCCATTTCTTTTGATCCACGGAAAGTCTTCCTCTGTACTCAAACATGTGGTCTCCCAGAAGAACAACCGCCATGGCTGCTACCAGCGCCGCCAGAATCTCATTAGAGCGGACAGCATTATCATTCTGAATCAGATTGACTACTGCAAAGAACGTCAGCCACCATATAAAGCAAGTCCCTGTTTCCAGTAATTGTTCTCCAATGGAACTTTTTTTCCTGATTCCCCGTTTTTCAATCAGAAAATCGCAGAATGCCTGATAAGGCATCCCCATCTTCCGGTCCAGCCTGGCCCCCTGGATCTCTGCCTCTTCCGCGATGCCGATCAGTTCGCTTTTGATCAGTTCCCGATCAAAAAGTGAAAGTTGCCTGGTCGACAGGTACTGTAGTGCGGGATACAGCTGTTCCCACATCTCTTCTCCCATGTCCGCGATACGGCCTGTATTTTCTTTTCTTAATGTTGTCAAATCGTTCCTCCAGAACATGTCTTTATGCCTCCTGCCTTTTCTTCATCATGCCCATTCATATTCCTTTGACCGGCGGTTCCAGTACTGTTTTCTTACAAGCAGCATCAGGTAGGATAATACCAGCATTCCTGCAAAGAAGATTCTGCCTCCGCATGGAATGGAAATCCGGATATCCATTCTCCAAAGCAGCCAGTCTGCAAAGATCAGACACAGAATCACCAAAAGGATGATCAGCGCCTGTGATTTTTTAGACCGGAATGCGATCTTCCCTCTGTAATCTGTAATAGGATGAATAAATATCTGATCGTGAATCCAAAGAGAAGCGGCCGCACCTATCACTGCCAGGATCACAGTACTCATATCCAGTTCAATCTGATTTGTCCAGATGGTTTCTATACTGAAAAATGTCAGAAACCAGACGAAGTGAACTGCAAATTCTACCAAATATTCTCCTTTTTTTCTCCTGTCATTTTTCTCTCTGGAGCTTAGCATCTGATCACAAAACTCCTGTCCCGGCATGCCAAGCTTCTCTTCCAGAGTGATTCCTTCAATCAGGGCTTCTTCTGCCATTCCGATCAGTTCCTTTTTAATCACTTCCTCTTCAAAAAGTGGAAGCGATGAGGAATCCAGATATTCTACAATCGGATAAAGCTGGTCCCACATTTTCCCATCCAGTACGGATATCCGGTTTACATTTTCCTGTCTGATTTTGATCAGATCATTTTCCCACAACTTTTTCAGCATCATATGATCCCTTCTTCCCCCGCTTTGACCTGTCTCTACTTTTTACAGTTCCTCCATCTTTCCAATGATTTCCTGATAAAATTCTTCCTGGCTCTTTTCTCCCCGTTCCAGCGTTTCCAAAATCACTCCGTCTTTCAGAAGGATAATCTTCCGGCAGTTGCTTGCCATCTGCGGGTCGTGAGTAACCATGACGATCGTCTTCTTCATTTCCTGATTGATGGTGCGAAGTGCTTCAATCACGATTTTGCCGGACTTGGAGTCCAGATTTCCCGTCGGCTCATCGGCCAGAATCAGATCCGGATTGTTAATCAGTGCCCGGCAGATTGCCACTCTCTGTTTTTCCCCTCCGGAAAGCTCATACGGATTCTTGTTTAACAGATGATCGATCTGAAACTTTTCCGCATATGCCTTCGCCGCGTCCATCATCTTCTGCGCGTCCTCCTGCCCGAGGATCATCGGCAACATGATATTTTCCTCAACTGTCAGACTGTCCATCAGGTAATAGTCCTGAAAGATAAATCCGAGTTTCGTTCTTCTGATATCCGCCAGCGTATCTCCGGAAAGTCCTTTTGTGTCCTGTCCCATGAATCGGACCGTTCCATCTGTCTGCTTATCAATCATCCCCAGAACTTTCAGAAGGGTCGTCTTTCCACATCCGGATTTTCCCATAATCCCGGTGAAATCTCCTTCTTCCACCTGAAAGTTCAGTCCTTTTAAAACTTTTATATCTTCTGTTCCCTTTTTCCCTACAGCCTTCTGATAATTACGAATTAAATTTTCAACTTCAAGTACATACATCTTCTTTCCCCCGCTTTCTATTTCCAGTCGTATTTCTGCGACTGCTTTTTCCAGTAGTTTGCACTGATAAAAGCTGCCAAAACAGATAACAAAATCAGACACCCTCCTATGACAAATCCATTTCCTGTAATAGCCAGATCTGTCCAGACATCTGTAAATACTACAAGTACTAATGACCCTATCTTAATCAAATGCCTAAGATATTCTTTACGTTTATCCCATGCCATAATACGTTTTCCAGGAAGCCATACATCTGACAATGCTGCGAAAAATGCGAATAACATATCTGATGCATAAACCATTCTTGGTTCTGCATCCAGCAAAGCCCCAATGAGCCAGAAAACAGTCAGATACCATACAAAATTCACAGCCAATTCCAGAATCTGCTCCTCCACCTTTCTTTTTCCGGTTCTTTCTTCCCCGTTTTCAATCAGGTTGTCGCAAAATTCTTTCGGCGGCATGCCCAGTTTTTCTTCCAGAGAGATCTGTTCGATCTCCGCCTCCTTTGCCATGCCGATCAGATCTTTTTTTATCACTTCTTCTTCAAACATCGGGATCGAAAAAGAGGAAAGATATTCTACCATCGGAGATAACTGATCCCACATTGCTCCGTTCATTCCACTGATCTGCTCTGCATTCTCATTTCTTATTTCTGTCAATTCATTTTTCCATAACATTTTTCTCGCCTCCTGTCAGAAGATCCGGTCAACAGACTCTTTTACTTCCTGCCATGCCTGATAAAACTGATCGACATAGTCCTTTCCCTCCTGAGTCAGTGCGTAGTACTTCCGCTTCGGCCCCAGAGGACTTTCTTTAAAGGTTCCCTTGATCAGCTTTTTTTTCTCCAGCCGGAGTAAAAGCGGATAAAGCGTGCCTTCTTTTGCGTCAGAAAATCCATAATCCTGGAGCCTTGTTACGATCTCATATCCGTATGTTTCTTCCTGATCAATGATCTTCAAAATACATCCTTCCAGAATCCCTTTCATAAGCTGCGCTTTATCCATATTTCTCACCGCCTGTTCTTGTTGTTTCACTTAAAGCTGCTCCATTTCTCCGAGAATCTCCCGATAATAGCGTTCCCGCTCTTTTTCATCGTCTCCTTTGCGGTCCAGTGTCTTTAAAATCACGCCATCTTTCAGCAAAATCACATGCTTACAATTGCTCGCCATCTGAGGGTCATGGGTCACCATGATGATAGTCTTTCCCCATCTATTAATCTCTTTTAGTGCATCCAGAACAATTTTTCCAGATTTGGAATCCAGATTTCCCGTCGGTTCGTCCGCCAGAATCAGTTCCGGGTCATTGATCAGCGCCCGGCAGATCGCGGCTCTTTGCTTCTCTCCGCCGGAAAGCTCCGTCGGCTTCTTATCAAGAAGATGCGAAATCTCAAACTGTTCCGCATATTTTTCCGCCCGCTTTTTCATTTCCGCGGAATCCGCCTTGTCTAAAATCATCGGCAGAATCATGTTTTCCCTCACTGTCAGACTGTCCATCAGGTAGTAGTCCTGGAAGATAAATCCGATCTTCCTTCTGCGGATGTCTGCCAGCTCATCCTTCCACAACTCTTCCGTATCAAAATCTTCAAAATAAATTTTTCCTTCTGTCGGCCGGTCCAGAAGTCCGAGCACCCGCAGCAGAGTCGACTTTCCACATCCGGACTTTCCCATAATGCCAAGGAAATCTCCCTTCTCGACTTTCATACTGATCCCGCGGATGACCTTGATATCATCCTCTGCCGGACGGGCTCCATCACCTTTTTTAGAATAATTTCTGATAATATCCTGCACCTCTAACACTGTTCCCATGATTTCCCTCCAGTCTACCTTGTATGATAAGGTTCTTCTCTTGACTATATTATATAGCAAGGTAGACATTTGTCAATAGATTCTGACTAAAAGATAACATCTTAATCGTTTCGTTCTATTTTCCAGTACAAGTCAGCAAAAAATGCGGTTCAAATTTGCAAATTGTTATTTTAGGCCGTGGATTCTAACCAGATAATACGGCTCAAATTCTATTTTGCTCAGTTTTAACCGTTGTTTTGCTCTCAGTATTACGGTTTAATTTTAGTAATCTATCAATCTAACCGCAGTCTCAGATCAAATACTACGGTTCCATTTTGCACTTTTCTATATCTAACCGGTATTTCAGTTTAAATTGTACGACTCAATTTTAGGCTTTTCTTAATTCAGCCGAATTCCAAACTCAAATACTACGGCCCCAATACTGAAGTCCGTCTTTTGAACCGCAGACAAACTGCTTACCACTTCTGGTTTCTTCCTGCGCATAGAAAAAAGGATGTCTCCTGATTGTGGAAACATCCTTCTTCTTAGCTTCTTATCCTAAGATTGTCTTTAAATCCTCTTCCGATGTTGTAACCGGAGCAATTCCATATTCTTTTATCAGATACTCCGCCACGCCTTTTGAAAGAAATGCCGGAAGTGTCGGGCCAAGCCGGATATTTTTGATGCCGAGGTGAAGAAGCGTCAGCAAAATGCAGACCGCTTTCTGTTCATACCAGGACAGAATCATGGACAGCGGCAGTTCATTGACACCACATCCGAATGCATCTGCCAGTGCCAGTGCAACCTTGATGGCACTGTAGGCATCATTGCACTGTCCCATGTCGAGCATCCGCGGGATTCCTCCGATTGTTCCCAGATCCAGATCGTTAAACCGGTATTTTCCGCAGGCCAGTGTCAAAATCACCGTATCCTTTGGTGCCTGTTTTACAAACTCTGTATAATAGCTTCTTCCAGGGCGGGCTCCATCGCATCCTCCTACCAGGAAGAAATGCCGGATCGCTCCGCTTTTCACACCTGCGATGATCTGACCCGCCACACCCAGAACTGCCTGATGGCCGAATCCGGTCATTGTGGTGCTGCCGCCGTTGCTTCCTGTAAATTCCATATCTTTTTCATATCCACCAAGTTCCAGTGCTTTTTGGATCACCGGGGTAAAATCTTTGTCCTCACCAATGTGGACCATGCCCGGATATCCTACTACTTCCGTTGTAAATACCCGGTCCGCATAACTGTCCTTTACCGGCATCAGACAGTTTGTCGTATAAAGAACCGGTGCCGGAATGTCTGCAAACTCCTTCTGTTGATTCTGCCATGCGGTTCCAAAGTTTCCTTTCAGATGCGGATATTTCCGAAGCATCGGATATGCATGAGCCGGGAGCATCTCTCCGTGGGTGTAAACCTGGATTCCCAGATCTTTCGTCTGTTCCAAAAGAAGTTTCAGATCATAGAGATCATGACCGGTTACAACGATAAACGGCCCTTTTTCCACTTTCCAGGATACTTCTGACGGCTCCGGATTTCCAAATGTTTCCGTGTTGGCACGGTCGAGCAGTTCCATGCATTTCAGGTTCACTGCTCCGGTCTCCATAACCACCGGAAGAAGTTCTTCCATTCCCCAGTCCTCTGCAAGTATAGATAATGCCTTGTAGAAAAAGGTGTTGACTTCCTCATTCACATAGCCCAGTACCATAGCATGATAAGCATACGCCGCCATTCCCCGGATTCCAAATAAGATCAGAGATTTCAATGACCGGATATCCTCCTGCGCTTCCCAGATCCGTTTCATATCATATTCATCGGTGTTCCCGCACTTTGCTTCGCATACTGCGCAGCCCGGCGCAATCTGCTCTTTTTCTGCTCTTACTTTATCAATCAGCCTTTCAATGGCATCATCATCAAAATTGACATTTGTGACAGTAGCAAACAGACCTTCCAGAATCAACCGGTCCGTATTTTCTGTCTTCGGATTGGACGCACACGTCCTTGCAAGTCCGATCAGCGCCCCGGTCAGTTCATCCTGAAGGCCTGCTGTCCTTGCTGTCTTCCCACAGACTCCCGCTTTCCCGGTACATCCGCTGCACCCTGCCGTCTGTTCACACTGATAACAAAACATCTGCTTTTCCATTTTCTGTCCTCCTTACTGTTTCGTTCCATGGCCAGTATACAGGAGTCAGAAAGCAAAATATGTTGTAACCACAACAGATTTTATATTATTTTAATGTCGTCCGCACAATCCTTGTGACGCAGTCCCGGAGTTCCTTCTGTGATATCGTTCCATCAGACAACGCCTGCCGGATACTTTCCTGATCCTCCGGTTCTCCCGGCATTACCAGATCATTTCCTGCCTTAATGCATCCCGCAGCCGTACAGTCTTCACTCAGCTGCGTCGTTGTCCAGTCCGTCATGATCAATCCCTGAAATCCATATTCACAGCGGGCTGCTTTCGTACAGAGATCATAACTGTTTGCCGCATGGATACCATTGATCAGATTATAGCTTGTCATGATTGCAAGCGGCTGTGCTTCCCGAATAACAATTTCAAAGCCACGCAGATAGATTTCCCGAAGGGTTCGTTCCGAAAGAATACTGTCGGATCCGCTCCGGTTATCCTCCTGATTATTGCAGGCAAAATGCTTCACAGTCGTTCCGCATCCAGGGTGCTTCTGCACTCCTTTTGTCATGGCTGCGGCAATTTTTCCGCTGAGGAACGGATCTTCTGAATAATACTCAAAGTTCCGTCCGCACAGAGGATTCCGGTGGATATTCATTCCCGGCGCAAGCCAGAGCGTCACTTCAAAACGTTCCATCTCCTCGCCCACTGCATTGCCAACTTCCCGGATCAATTCTTCATTCCACGTCTGAGCCAGAAGTGTTCCGACAGGGAACGCCGTACAATATTGATAATAAATATCTCCTTCCTGTTCCGGCCCATCGTAAAAAAATCCTCTTTCAATCGCCGCTTCAAACGGAATCGTCTGCACTTTTCCATCGGACACCACATAATTCTGACTCAGGCGCAGGCCTGCCGGTCCGTCAGCCAGAACAATCGCTTTTACTCCCTGTCCGGCCGCACAGGAGCTGGTCTCACCTGCAGATCCAGGCACCGAAATCCCGGCTGCGCCAAGATTGCTTCCCTGTCCGCTTCCCGGATCTCCCACAGCAAGCAGGATCAGCTGATCCTCGGACAGCCCACTGGTGATTTCCGCCGCTTCATCCCCCGGCTCTTTATAATCGTAACAATACCGGATAGTATCAAGTCCGGCCAGATCATAGGAAAAGTGCGGCACATTCTCCGTATTGTTGATCAGCGCTTCATACCGCTTCCGGATTTTTTCAGCCGGAACAGACAGCTCCTCCAGAGTTTCTCTTAATGGACAGATATGCTCTGTTTCTGCCAGCACTTTCTCCTCTTTTACATCAAGGATACCTTCCAGTGTGCTTTCCATAAGGGAATTTCCCACATAGATTCCGTAGCATCCCGATTCCAGAATCCATGCTGCCCGGCTTTCATCAAAGGAGGCTAGCGTTCCGGCATCAAAAGTCATCTCAACCGTCTCCTCTTCTCCCGGAGACAGTATCCTGGTCTTGGCAAAAGCGCACAATCTACGGAACTCTTTTTCAATCTTTCCGACTGGAAGGGACACATAAAGCTGAACCACTTCTTTTCCGGAAAACTCCTGGCTGTGGTTTCTCACTTTGACCGTAACTCTTACCTCTCCGTTTTCTGCCGTTTTAATGCGGGCAGTATTCATGGTGAAAGATGCATAGGACATTCCATACCCGAATCCGTAACGTACCGGAATCTCGAAGGTATCAAAATAACGGTATCCCACATAGATGCCTTCCTCGTACTTCTCCTCCTCAACATTTCCGTTGTTATGCGAAAATGTTGCGGCATTCGGATAGTCATCATAAGAAAATGCCCATGTATCAGTCAATTTTCCACTTGGAGAAATAATCCCGCTGATAACATCTGCCACGGCAGTGCCGCCCTCCTGGCCCGGCTGTGATACTGCCAGTACTGCCTGAATCTGCGGAAGCTTTTCAAGGAATGACAAATCCACAACTCCTCCGGAATTCAGAAGCAGAATGACCTTCTCATATCTGTCACAGACATCCGAAAGAAGAGTATACTCTTCATCACTCAGAAAATAATCTCCTTTTTCTGCCCGTCTGTCCGCCCCTTCCCCTGCATTCCGGGCAAGGACGAAAACTGCCGCATCCGCATCGACAGTATAAATTTCCGGTCCTGCCGGAACATGAAATGGAGAAGTGGAATATGCGGTGAAAAAATCTGTTCCGCTTTTTGTTTTTTCAAGAATCGCTTCTTTCCATTCCAACCGTTTTCCCTTATATTCTTCTTCATATTCATGGAGCCATTTCTCCGTCATAATTTCAAATCCGGCATTTTTCAAACCTTCATAGATGCTGATACTTCTTCTCTCGTTTACATCTCCGGAACCGGTGCCTCCTTTGACTGTTTTGGACGCACCAGAACCAAACAGCGCAAGTTTACTTCCCTTTTTGAGCGGAAGCAGATGCTCCTCATTTTTCAGAAGGACAATCCCCTCTTCTGCTGCCCGGCGCGCAATTTCCCCATGAAGTTTCTCATATGCTTCCGGTTCCCTGCTTGTTGTTCCTGTAAACATGGTTTCTTTTCTTTCAAAGTGCATGTTCCTCACCTCATTTCAGATTTTCAGCTTCTTTTTTGCTTGATTTATATATAAATTTTTACATCGTTTTACTATGTTGTCAATACGAAAGATACCTCTGCTCATAATTGAACAGACATCTTCCATATGCTATGATAAAAGAAAAACGGAGGACAGACTATGATTGATTTTCAGAACAAAAAAGTATTCAAACTCAGTAAAGCAAAAGAAAAGCATCTTCCGAAAGAAATCCTGGATCTTTTGATTTATGGTGAAGAAATCGTCGGGTACTACAGTGCTCTGCGGGACTATGTGGTATTCACAAACAAACGACTGATCGCCTGCAATGTACAAGGCATTACCGGATCCAAAAAGGATTTTACTTCCCTTCCGTATTCCAAAGTTCAGGCATTTTCTATCGAAACAGCCGGAACCTTTGATATGGATTCCGAATTGACCCTCTACTTCAGCGGCCTTGGTAATGTCACATTTGAGTTTTCTGCCGGAGGAGATATAAGAGAAATCGGAAGACTGATCTCTTCCTGTATTTTATAAAACGGAATGGAAAAAGCGCCGTATTTGCGGCGCTTTTCTTACAAATCCAGAAGGAATTACTCCTGTATCTAAGGATTCATACTCTCTAAATGTACAGTTTCTTATTTTCTGATATTCAATTTATTCATCAATGCTTCCTGAAGAACTTGTGAAAAATTCACTCCCTTTTCTATTGCTTCTTCATTCAACCATTCCGGAATACTCAAAGTCTTCTTGACCGCCTTTGAATTGTGCTTTCTCTGATATTCCAGCATATCAAATCCTACGATCACAATGGCACCATCCTCTACATTCAACTCATTAATCGGTATAGGATCTGGAATGACTTCTCTATCTTCTTTTCTGCCTACTAATACTATACCCAAAGCTTCCACTGCCATTTCATAAGCTTTCTGCAAATCATCGCCTTCAGTGAGACACTCTGGAAAATCCGGAAAAGTTACCCAAAATCCACCTTCCTCTGCCGTATGAAAGATTGCCGGATAAAATAATTTATTCATATATGATACCTCCATTTCCATTCTCATTTCAGGCGCAGTGCTTATTTGAGCCCTGCTTGTTTAAGTATTGCCTGCTCCAATCCCTTTTTCTTGAGATATTTTATCATCTCTTTCGGAGTCATTGGCATCTTTTGTATCTCCTTTCCTTATCATGTCTTTATAGCAACACGTGATTTTACGTATGTCAATAGTTCATGAAAACCATGACCACCCGTCAATAGTGGTTTTTTGTTAAGCGTGCCTACATTTTTCGGAACGCGAAAAACTCCACCACGCTTAACTAGCTAAAGCAACATAAATCAATCCCGCCGACCGATTACTGGTTGGCGGGAGAAAATCTTTTCGATATATAATTAGAGTTAAGTTAGATTTATTTTTAATAAATAATCCTTCTCTTTTTCATTAAATGATTTTCCGCATTCTCGCACATTAGACCACTTAAACAAAATACTTGTGTCATCCATAGTAAAGGTAAATTTTTGAACAAAGGCCGATTTTCCCTCTACATCCTGTCGAACAGACAATTCCTTCTTATTGTAATTTGTTAAATCAATGGTCTCCTTTTCTTCAATACTCCATAAATTAACCGGAAGATATTGAGGAAGAATTACTTCAATACGATCCCCTGTTTTAACATCAGGAAGTTCAATTACACAATCAAGGTTGTCTTCTACATAGGATTCCGATAAATCTTTTAAAGAAAATTCTTTTCCATTGATAATTGCAATATCGCTTTTAGGATAGCCCTGCTCATCTCGTGGGAATTTTGTTATATCAAAAGATTCACTGGATTTGTCCATATGATTCCCACATCCCCAAATCATTGTCAAGACTATCATCAGGGGGAATAGCCCTAAAATTTTCTTGTATATTGCCATGCATTCGACCTCCTCTCAAACTGTAAGTGAAATTTCCAGATGAATTTGATTATAAAAAAACCGCGAATCCCCTGATTTTACTGGGTTTTCGCGGTTTAAGAATATGGACCTGGCGGGAATCGAACCCGCGTCCGAAAGCCTCTCCATCGGAGCATCTCCCATCACAGTCATTATTTTAAGATTCCCCCGGACTGCCGCCTAATGACAGGCTGCAATCTTCGGTAGCTTCATAAAATCTTCCATCTCCTCAAAGCTTTGGAGACGAAGTGCCCCGCAAGTGTCGAAGCCGGTAATCCGGACCGCGGGAAGTCCGGAGCCGACTGCTGCCGAAATTAGGCAGCGTACGCTAATTTATTATTGTCTGCGTTTATTTTTAAGTTACGGTTTACTGCGCGGTCCCGTCCCGCGGATGGCTTCTCCAACTTTAAAACCCCCGTCGAAACCAGTACAAGCCCTGGTTTTGCAGACAGTTGTTCTATTATTATACGCAGGCGGCCTGACCTTGTCAAGGCCCGCCCGCGGTCTTTCTTTCAGCTCTTTTTCTAAATGTTGTGGTCGATCCATGCTTTTGCAAGATCCATCCACTGGCCGCACTGAGCTTCCACGCCTCTTCCGTCACTGGAAAGGCTTAACTCAGTCGCTGTTCCAAGTCCGTGCTCTCCTTTCGGGAAGAGATGGAACTCCGCCGGAACACCGGCCTTTACGAGCGCATTTACATAGAGGAGGGAATTCTGAACCGGAACGGACTGATCCTCATATGTATGCCAGATAAACGTCTTCGGTGTGTACTCTGAAACATTCAGTTCCAGAGAACATGCTTCTTCCAGACTTTCCTCCGCCTGGGCACCCAGAAGGTTCTTAAAGGAGCCTTCGTTCCGGAATGTGCCGGCTGTAATCACCGGATAGCTCAAAATCTGTCCGTTCGGACGGATCATCTCCGATGTGGTATCGAGAATGTTGGCAAGCTCCGGAATGTGCCAGTAGGTGGAAACCATGGCAGCAAGATGTCCTCCTGCCGAGGATCCCTGAATCAGAATCCTGTCCGGATCAATGAACCATTCTTCTGCGCGTTCTCTAAGCATCTTCATGCATGCAGCCGCCTGAATGAATGCATCCGGAAATACATCATCCGGAACAGTTGAATACCGGAGCACTGCCGCATGATATCCCATCTCCATGAACCGTACCGCCAGACCTTCTGCCTCCCTGTCCGATGTCATGGCATAGCCGCCTCCCGGACAGATCAGAACACAGGGCCTTTTTCGTCCATCATAAAGCTCTTTTGAATTGCTCCAGAAATATGTATATAACCTTGCGTTTGTTTCCTCGCCCTTGATTGTTACAGGAATTGTCTCGTATACCATGCGCCGGTCCTCCCCATTTTATATTTTATTTATTCTTCATCTTCCAGTCCCAGAATCTCTGCAAGTACCTCGATGATAATTTCATTCGTACAGGATTTCACATATCCAAGCATATGAAGTGAAATCTCGTCCGACTTCTGCGCGTCTGTCAGATCAGGATTTTTCTTCGTCATATCAATCAGCTGGATCAGCTGCGGTGTAAGCTCTTCATATGTCTCAATCGTTGTCTGGGAAACAAGATTTCTGAGATCTTTTTTTGTTACTGGTACCATTTCTATTATACCTTCCTTTTCACTTTGAATCTACCCAAAATTGCGAATTTTGAAATCTCTTTGCGCTTCTCTTGCCTGATCTTTTTTGGCAATATCCGCACGCTTGTCATAAAGCTTCTTTCCTTTTGCCAGCCCGATTTCCACTTTGACAAGACTGCCCTTTAAATACACTTTCAAAGGCACAAGTGTCATTCCTTTTTCTTTCATTTTTCCAAGCAGTTTGTTGATTTCCTGCCTGTGCAGCAGGAGTTTGCGTACCCGGAGCGGATCTTTGTTGAAAATATTTCCTTTCTCATACGGGCTGATATGCATTCCGTACACAAAGACCTCCCCGTTTTCGATGCGGATGAAGGATTCTTTGATACTGCACTTTCCCATCCGCATCGATTTCACCTCGGTTCCTGCAAGGGAAATCCCGGCCTCATAAGTCTCAAGAATAAAATAATCATGATATGCTTTTTTGTTGTTGGCGATCAGTTTTACACCTGTCTTTGCCATCTCCTAGTCCCCTTCCTTTCCAAGCTCAAAGTCGATTGTCCTTTGAAGCTCGTTTGCCGCCATGACACGGACGCATACTTTCTGTCCAAGCCGGTAAGTCTTTCCGGTGTTGATGCCCTGCATCTCGTAGCGGTCTTCGATATACTCATAATGATCATCCGTCATATTCACTACATGGACCAGTCCCTCGATGGTATTCGGAAGTTCCACGTACATGCCCCACTTGGTGATACCGGAGATCACACCTTCGTACTCTTCACCGATGAAATTTTTCATATACTGTACTTTTTTCAGTTTGACCGTTTCCCGCTCAGCCTCTTCTGCCCGGCGTTCGGTCTCGCTTGCGTGCTTTGTCACTTCCTCGAGAATCGACTGATAATGCCGGATCCGCTCTTCATCCATCCGGCCGCGAAGCGTCTCCTTGATGATCCTGTGGATCTGAAGGTCCGGATAACGCCGGATCGGGGAAGTGAAATGAGTATAGCAGGATGCCGCAAGTCCAAAATGTCCTTCATTTTCCGGCGTATATTTTGCCTGCTTCATGGACCTAAGTGCCAGTCTTGCAATCATCGGCTCCTCCGGCTTCCCTTCTACTTTGGCAAGGAGCTTCTGGATCTCTTTTGGATGCACTTCATGATTGCCGATATGCATCGTATAGCCGAAATTGTGGAGGAAAATCGCAAGTTTGCGAATCTTCTCCTCATCCGGCGCTTCATGAATCCGGTAGACAAACGGAATCTCTCTCCAGAAGAAATCTTCCGCCACTGTCTCGTTGGCCGCAAGCATGAAATCTTCGATCAGCTTTGTCGCCGTATTTCTCTCATACGCTTTCAACTCGACCGGGCGTCCCTGCTCATCCAGAATCACCTTCGTTTCCGGGAAATCAAAGTCCACCGCCCCCCGTCTGTGGCGCTTTTCTCTCAAAATGGAGGAAAGCCTTGCCATCTCCCGAAACATCGGAATGAATTCCTCATATTTCCGGCACTGTTCTTCATCTTCGTCTTCCAGAATCTGTTTCACCGCTGTATATGTCATACGGCGGTCAACCCGTATCACGCTCTCGCAGATCTCATGGTCCACGATCGTACCGTTTTCATCAATCTTCATCAGGCAGCTCAGCGCCAGCCGGTCCTCTCCCGCGTTTAGGGAACAGATTCCGTTGGAAAGGGTGTGCGGAAGCATTGGAATCACACGATCCGCCAGATAAACGCTTGTCCCGCGTTTTTTTGCTTCCCGGTCCAGGGCACTGTTTTCCTGCACATAATTGGTCACATCCGCGATGTGAACGCCCAGATAAAAACTTCCGTCCCGTACTTCCAGGGAAACCGCGTCGTCCAGATCCTTGGCGTCCTCGCCGTCGATCGTCACCATCCGGACATCCCTCAGATCTCTTCTTCCAAAGCGGTCTGCTTCGCTGACAGGCTTTGCCACACGCTCCGCCTGGTTCATTACCTTCTCCGGAAATTCAATCGGAAGTTCGTAGGACATGGCGATGCTCAGCACATCGGTTCCCGGATCGTTGACATGTCCGAGAATCTCCACGACTTCACCTTCCGGCTTTTTCCCGTCTCCGCCGTAGGAAGTGAGCTTTACAACGACCTTGTGTCCGGTCACCGCTCCTTTTGATTTTTCCTCAGGCACAAACACATCCTGTAAAAACTTCTGATTATCCGGAAGAACAAATCCGAATGATTTATTTTTCTGATAATAGCCGACGATCCGGGACATCCCGCGTTTCAGGATCTTGATGACTTTTCCTTCCTGCCGCTGTCCTGTCTTTGGTCCTGCGCCTCTTGTGATCTGGATTTCCACTTCGTCTCCCTGCAGGGCACCGCCGGATTCCTCTTCCGGGATAAAAACATCGTCATCCGATCCCTCGATGGATACAAAACCAAATCCTCTGGCATGGGCCTGATAGATTCCGGTCAGCCTGTTCCCCTGACCTTTTACATAGTTTCCTTTCTGGGTCTTATGGATCTTTCCTTCGGATTCCAGAGCATCCAGAATTTCTTTTAACTCCTGCCTCTCTTCCTTTTTCACCTGAAGGACGGAGGCCATTTCTTTCATCTTCATCGGGACATAGAAATCGTCACAGATGAACTGGTATACCATTTTCTTTCTTTTCTCATATTGTCTTTCCATTATCTGTACCTCACATACTCCCTTCTATTCTATCTGATATGGTAAAAAAAGAACACTCTATTTTTTGAAATAGAGTGTTCTGCATCTTCTTTCATTAAGCAAATACTTTTAAATTCAATACTGCAGCAAGGATAAGAAACAGTGCGGCAAGGATCTTTGTGACTTTCACGAGAGTTCCCTCAATGGAACGTCCTCTGTTCTGTCCCCAGTAGGTATCCGCCATACCGGCAATCGTTCCCAGACCGGCTGATTTTCCTTCCTGCATTAATACAACTGCTGAAAGAGCAATACAGTCTATTACAAATAAAATTGTGATCACGATTTTCAAAATTTCCAACTTCTACACCTCCTGCGCATAAACCATATATAATACTACCATATCCTTCCGGTTTGCGCAAGCAGTTTTTCGCTTCTTTTCAGCCCCTTATTTTCTTTTCGAGATCTTCCTGATCAGGAAAATGGATTCTTGTAGATGGCAGTATCTCCAAGTTCTTCTTCTATTTTCAAAAGGCGGTTGTATTTTTCCACCCGTTCTGATCGGCATGGAGCCCCGGTCTTGATCTGCCCGGTTCCAAAAGCCACCGCAATGTCAGCAATCGTTGTATCCGCCGTCTCACCGGAGCGATGGGAAACAATGGATCGATACCCGTGCTCCCGGGCCATCCGGATGGTATCAAAGGCTTCTGTGAGTGTACCGATCTGATTGATCTTTACCAGAACCGCATTTGCTGCCCGGCAGTCAATCCCTCGTTTCAGCCTTTTTGTACTGGTCACGAAGAGGTCATCACCTACCAGCTGTGTCTGAAGCCCGAGTCTTGTATTCATCAGTTCCCATCCCGGAAAATCCTCTTCTTCCAGACCGTCCTCAATAGATACAATCGGATATTTTTCGATTAGTTCTGCATAGTAGTCAATGAGTTCTTCCGCGGTGCGAACTACCTTTTTCTCTTTTCCTTTGCTTTCTCCCACAAACACATATTTCCCGAAATCTCTGTCATAAATTTCCGAGGCTGCCGCATCCAGACAGAGTACAATGTCTTTTCCTGCCCGGTATCCTGCCGTCTCAATGGCCTCCATCAGGATGTCACAGACACTCCCGGTATCCGGAAGGTCCGGGGCAAAGCCTCCTTCATCGCCCACTCCGGTATGATATCCTCTTCCCTTCAGAAGCGCCTTAATCATATGATAGACTTCTGTGCACATCCGAAGTCCTTCCCGGAAACAGCAGGCCCCTGCCGGCATGATCATAAATTCCTGAAAGTCAATGATATTGTCCGCGTGTCTTCCGCCGTTCAGAACATTCATCATCGGCACCGGCATCCGTCTGGTATGCACACCGCCAAGATAGCGGTAAAGCGGCAGATGCAGACTCATCGCCGCCGCTCTTGCTGCTGCCATGGACACACTCAGGATGGCATTGGCACCAAGATTGCTCTTATCTTCCGTTCCGTCAAGCCGGATCAGCAGATGGTCAAGTTCAGTCTGTTCCAGCGCATTGACTCCAATGACTTCTCTTGCGATCCGGTCATTGACATGATTCACAGCCCTCTCCACGCCACGGCCGCAGTAGCGGTCCTGCTTTTCCTTATCCCGAAGTTCTTTCGCCTCATATCTCCCGGTGGAAGCTCCCGACGGGACACTTGCCGTTCCAATCGTGCCGTCCGCCAGAAGTACCTGTGTCTCAATCGTCGGGTTTCCCCTGGAATCGAGGATTTCTCTTGCGTATATATCTCGAATTGCGTTGCAGTGATGCATTGTTTTTTCCTCCTTCCAGGCATAGTATCTCCCAAAAAAAAATCCGGCATACCCGTCAGAAAGCTTTACATATTATTTCCTTTACTTTTCCTTTCAGGATCGTTGACTTTTTCTTTCCGGAGGGTTACAATTTTGGAGATAAATTCTTCATAAAACGAAAGAAAACGAGGAAGAAAAAATGAACGGTCAACATCATGTGGATATGAAGTATTCTATCCCAAAACCATCATCCAAAATCAAACCCAAATCCAAAATCCGGGATTTTGTGGTCATGACGGCCGCCACTGCCATCATGGCATGCGGTATTTATTTTTTCAAATTTGCAAATAATTTTGCATTCGGCGGTATTACAGGTCTTGCGGTCCTTGTCGCCAAGACCGGAACCATCAGCAGCAGTGATTTTAACTTTGTCTGCAACATTGTCCTTCTGGTTCTGGGATTCCTGATCATGGGAAAAAGCTTTGGAGCAAAAACATTTTACTGCAGCATGCTTCTTTCCTTTCTCCTGTCTATCCTGGAGCGTGTTTACCCGATGGACGGACCACTTACCAACCAGCCTGTCCTGGAACTGATTTTTGCCATCGCTGTTCCCGCTTTCGGATCGGCAGTTCTCTTTAATATGGGCGCATCCAGCGGCGGAACCGACATCGTGGCGATGATACTGAAAAAATATACCGGTTACGACATCGGACGTGTCCTGATGATCTCCGATGTGGCAATCGCTGTGGCAGGCGTATTTGTATTTGGTATGGAGACAGGTCTGTTTTCGATTCTCGGACTTGTTCTTCGGTCACTCATTACAGACAACTTTATCGAAAGTTTCAATCTTTCCAAATGTTTCAATGTTGTCTGCGACAGTCCCGAGCCGATCTGTAACTTCATTATCCGGGATCTGCACCGGGGGGCTACTGTCTACTCCGCTCAGGGTGTCTTCTCCGGACAGAAGAAATACATTGTTCTGACAGCATTGAACCGCCCGCAGGCAGTGCGGCTCCGTAACTTCATCAAGGAAACCGAGCCGGGCGCATTTATCCTGATCTCCAACACCAGCGAGATTATCGGACGCGGATTCCACACCGTATAACAGGAGTAAAATATATAGTAAAAAATAAAATCCCGGAGACACATGTGATTTCACATCGTTCTCCGGGATTTTTTCGTCACCGATTATTATTTTTCATTCAGCACTTCTTCCATAGCTTTGACCACATTCTGATACTTTTCCTGTGTATAGGTATCATAACGGTTCGGATTTCCCGCATCCGAGAGCTGACCCTGCATGGAGGCAATTCCCTCTGTAAAGACCTGCTGTACTGTCGGATCCACTCCTTCCAGTTTCAGCTTCATATCTTCCGCACTCATCGCTTCGCTCTCTGTCAGATAAGCCTGAAGCTTCTGAGTAAATGATTCTTTCTGGCTGCTCTCATACTGCTCTGAGAAATTCAACACACCGAAAGCTGCTTTCAGCCTCTTCAAACTTGCTCCTGCTGTTCCTTCCTCGTACTGGGAAAGGGACTGGATCATCTCGCCAAATGCTTCCTCATCTACTTCCGTATTCTGATCCGCCGGCTGTGTTCCTGTGTTTTCCGGCTGTCCCGGATCCGCCTTGTTATTTTCCGTCTCTGAATTTTCAGGATCTTCCGTCTCCGGTTCTTTCTCCTGCTCTTCCGTTTCCCCGTTATCCGTCTCGTCCGGTTCTTCCTGTTCCTTTGTGGATGATCCCTGATCAGTCTGCTCTGTCTTTGGCTCTTCGCCGGTATCTGCAGGTGTCCTGGAGCCACAGGCGCTCACTCCAATCATCAGGATTCCTATGCCAAGTGCCAGTAATCGCTTCATTCGTCTTTTCATACGCCTTCCCCCTTCCGGTCATCCTCTTCCTTCTACCTACAGTATACCTGTTTCTCCGCCATTTCACAAGCCGGATCATTGCTTCTTCTTTTCCATCATCAGATACAGATATGCATCTTCCAGTGTGATCTTCGGCTGTGTACAGTCAATATCCGGTTTCACATCGCTGATAATTTTCACCGTCATTCCTTCTTCCGTGTACTGCCTGGAAGTCGTACGGTACTGCTTTTCCAGTCTTTTTGCTTCTGTGTCGTCTGCTACATTTGCTGTCCAGATCTTTCCTTTTGCCCGGGAAAGGAGCGCCTGTACCGTACCTGTATAGAGGAATGAACCTTTCCGCATCACCGCAAGCTTGCTGCACGTAGCCGCGATGTCCTCCACCACATGAGTGGAAAACAAAACGGTCCGCCCCTCCGAAAAATCCACCAGAAGGTTACGGATACGCACCCGCTCTTCCGGATCAAGCCCCGTTGTCGGTTCGTCCACAATCAGAAATTCCGGTTCATTCAGAAGTGCCTGAATGAGTCCAACTCTTCGCTTCATTCCTCCGGAAAGCTGACGCATTTTCTTTTTCCGGTGATTCGTAAGCCCTGTCTTTTCCAGATAATAGCGGATACGCTTTTTAGATTCCTCCTTCGGGATACCGGAAAGTTCTCCCAGATATTCCAGGCAGTCCTGCACGGAAAGCCCCGGATAGAGGTTGAGCTCCTGCGGCAGATACCCGATTTTCTGCCTGATGACTTCGTCCTTTCCAGTCCCGTACCGGATTCCGTCCAGATACACCTCACCATCGGACGGAGTCAGAACCGTCGTCAGTACCCGCATCAGCGTCGTCTTTCCGGCGCCGTTTTCCCCGAGCAGCCCATAGACACCGTGGGGGATTTCCAGATTGACATGGTCTACCGCCCGAACCTGATTTTTAAATGTTACTGTCACGTTTTTTATGTTTACACTCATTTTGACACCCTCTTTTCTATAATCGAAATCAATACCAGAAATACAATAGACAACAGAATTTGAATCAGTGTGCCATATGCCCATTCGTTCCATTTGGCTCCCATGGAATCACAGAAGGAATAGGCAAACAGGTTGTACCGCCCAAACAGTCTCTCCCCTGTTGTGGAATTGGTCGTAATCCATAGAAGAACCGATACTCCAATCCCCGCCCACTGGCTCTTTGCCAGATTGGAAATGACAACCGAGATCAGACTCCAGAATAAAACAGTTCCCGCAAGTGCCGCTGCGTAACCGCCGTACTCGGAAGCAAAGGTACGCTCTATCATGCGGTAAGGCTTCTGCCAGTAAAAAGTAAAATATGCTGCAAGAGCGGTCACATACAAATACACTGCCTGAATAATCCATCTCCGGTAAATCATGCGGATCCGGTTCTTTTTCGGTTTCAGACAGATGATTTCCCACCGCTGCCCGTTTCGGTCCATCACACTGGTCTCCGCGCAGAATACGGATGCCAGAACGGCCACTCCCGGCATCAGCGCAGGACCGATCTCTGAAGTCAGCGTGACGCCCCGTACCAGCGCAAACAGAAGCAGAAACAGGATGGAGTACGCCAGTTTATAGGGTGCAATACAGATTTTCCATTCCTTTTTCAATACACTCTCCTCCTTTTCCAGATGGCCGCCGCCCCAATGAGAAAGGCTGCTGAAGCCACAAGCAGAAAGATCTGATTCCACATGGCCATCGGCGGCGGCGCCGTGTCCAGAAATCCGCCCGGAAACCGCACCAGAATGGCAAGAGGCCTTCCGTAGTATCCAAATTCACCGTCCGGCCCGATACTTCCCATATTGGAATAAAACAGATACAGAAACAAAAGCGGTACTCCCGGAAGCGGATTTTTAAAAATCAGCGCGATGATCACATACACGCTCGCAATCATCAGAAGATTCGGCAGCATATAGCAGACCGCCGGAATCAGAAATTCGATCAGCGATACCGGCAGATCATTGCGGATCCCTGCCGCAAAACTGACAAAGAAGAACACAATCACAAGGATCAGCCAGACAATTCCCACTGAAAGAAATCCTCCTGCCGCTTTTCCAAAGATATAGCTCCCTGCCGAAACCGGCTTCGTGTGCAGCAGTTCGTAAGTATCTCTTCTCGTATCCCGGATAAAGAGAAACGCCAGCAGAACCGCGCTGAAAAAAGTAAGATACAGTCCGCCGAAATCTGCAAATTTTCTTCCGAAGTACCAGGAGTAACTGTATTCCGACAGTTTTGCTTTCAATTCAGCGTTGATTTCATCTACGGTACCCTGATGATATTCATAGTCCTCGTAATAATATCTCAGACTATAACCGCCCGGATACCCGTAAATCTCTCCGATGGCATCGGACATTTCATTGATGCTCTTTCCAGAAGAACAGATCTGATCCAGTGTGTTCTGAACTACTTGTTCCTCCTCACCGTTCTCCTTTACAACCATACTGATCATCTTTTTCTTGGCAAGTTCCAACTGCTCTTCCTTCGTGGATTTGACATATCCGTTCATGATATCTGCATCCGCAATGTTCTCCGGCTTTGCCGATTTCACTTCCTGCTCCGTGCGGAAATATTTCACTTCCAGATATGGAGACAGAATCTGAAACAAACCGAAAATCACAACCACGATCCCGACCCAGAATAACGGATTCTTCAGGTAGTTTTTTACTTCCCGTTTCATTACTGCTTTCATGTTCATCCCCTCTTTCTTTTTTGATATTTCTATCGTATCAGGAGATTCACAATGAAAAGACAACGGGAAAAAAGGCAAAAAAATTCCTGCTGCATTTTTTACAGCAGGAATATCATTTTACATCCGTGCACAAACGGAAATACGCCCGCACACATGCCCCGTCTCTTTGGTTTTCCACTTCGAGGTGTCCTCCGTGTTTCTTACAGAACACTTCGCTGATATACATTCCAAGTCCGAAATGTTTCAGATCATCCCTTGGATTGGCCGAAGTGAAGGCCTGTTTTGCTTCTTCTTCACTGATGGTAAATCCTGTTCCATCATCTTTTACTTCCAGTACCAGCCGATCGGCTTCCCGACAAACGACCACCGATACCTTTGACGCTGCATAACGCAGTGCGTTGGTAATCAGGTTTTCCGCTACTTCCAGAATCAGGTCCCGATCCAGCGTAAGTTTTTCTCCCTCTCCTCCCGCAAAGATTTCAAACTGCTTTCCGGAAGCTGCTGCCAGCATCTCTCCGGTCTTTTCGATCTGTTCTGCAATCTCAGCAGCCGTCGTGTCCATGCAGGAAATCGGCTCCCGTTCCAATGCGGAGAAGGCCCGCATCCGGTCCAGAAACCGCTCCAGCCGTTCCACCTGTCCCATGCTTTCTTTCAGCATATCCAGAAGCGCTTCCCGGTCCAGCTTTTCTTCCGGGATAAACTCCATCATCATTTCCTGATACCCTTTGAGCACAGTCAGAGACGTCCGCAGATCGTGTGCAATGGCAGATCGCAGTACCTGCTCATCTTCCACCATCCGCCACATCTTCTGGTTGTTCTGAGCCAGTTCCTCTTTCATGTGGTCAAACTGCTGATGCCGTTCCTCCCGCCGCAGATGAGCCAGCACTCTCGCCTCCAGTTCCTTCAGGCTGAACGGTTTTACAATATAATCATCTCCGCCCATCATCAGCCCGTTCACACGATCCTGCTCTTCGACCCGTGCGGTCAGAAATAAAATCGGACAGGACACCTGATCCCGGATTCTCCGGCACACCTCCAGGCCGTCCATTCCCGGCATATTGATATCCAGAAGAATGAGATCCGGTCCCTCTCCAGACTTCTTCACTGCGTCCATCCCATTGACCGCTGTCAGCATTTCATATCCCTTCAGCCGGAAATACCGGCACAGCATCTCTACCAGATCCTGGTCATCATCCACCAGAAGAATTTTGTAGCTCATCCGACGAATACCATCCTTTCTTTACGATAAAACATTGCCGAGATGATCATTCATCTGTTAAACCAGTAGTTTTCGAAAATCTTCGATCGATATCCCATATTCGGATGCCGCCTGCTCCAGATTCAGAAAACCTTTCTGATATAACTCTATCACGGCATCTTTCCTCCCCTGATCATGTGCGGCATCTTTTTCGGCCCTGGCTTTCTCAAGCTGCTTTTGACTTTCCGAAAAACGCTCCTGCATATCAGCCAGATTATCCTGAGCTACATCCAGCTTTCCCTGTGTCTCATCCAGCTTCCCCTGCGTCTCATCCAGCTTCCCCTGCGTCTCATCCAGCTTCCCCTGCGTCTCATCCAGTTTCCCCTGCGTCTCATCCAGTTTCCCCTGAATCTCTTCCAGCTTTTCCTGTGCATTTGTCATCCGCTGAAAAGCCCGTTCAGCCTGTCTTTGCAGAGACAGCTGATCGCGAAGTGCACGTTCCCTTGCCTCATATGCTCGGCGTTTCTCTTCATCCTGGCTCATTTCCATCAGATCTTCATAGGCTTCTTCCAGATAGGTATTTCCCTTTGCCATCTCTTTTAAATCCTCCTTTTTACCGCCGCGGAAGAATTTCATCCATGCAATGATGCCATCTGGATGGTGATACTCCTCTGGAATCTTGGGAAGTTCCAGAATCTGAAGTTCCAGCTTATCGCTGTACAGTTCTCCGGTCGCTTTATCATAAACCTGTGCCTTACGGTAGCAGATGTCATCCTTCTTATAGTAGGTGAAATTCAAAACACTGACATGTACACATTTCTGAAGCCGATCATATTCCTCACCTTTGCAAAGCTGGCTGGAAAACATCTTGCACAGATAAAACAGACTCCTGTCGTCCCAGTATTCCATATATACAACCTGCATCTCAATATCAAGCTGAGTGCCGTTTTCCAGAAGAACATGAACATCCAGCACTCCCTTCTTTTCCTCCTCCGACCGTTTGGGAAGTTCATTTTCCAGAATAATAGTATTCCCGATCTGCTCAGGTGAAAGCTCCAACAATTCAGCGATGAAGCCTCTCCTTGTATTCGGATTCCGCATCAGTTCTTTGAAACACCAGTCGATGTAAGGCTTCATAATAAATTCTTCTTCTGAAATTGCAGCGGTAGTTCGATTTGCCATTTTGTTTCGTTCCATAAACAGTCTCCTTTCTGTGACGGCAATGCCTCTGACATAAGAAAACTGTTTCTGTTTCTTGTAGTCTACCATATTTCCGGGTACCAGAAAAGAGACGTCCCAAAGAAAACATATTTTCCAGACAGAAAGCTGCCCTCATAATTCCCTTGTCAAATACTTGGATAAAACGGCGAACGCCTTGAAAATGAAAAAGCAGAGAGCTTTTCCGATGAGTAAAGGATAACACGAACAATCTGCTGAATCAAGGAATATAAGGATAAATTTTTTCTAACCTTTATTAACCTTTGACATAAATTCAGGGAGGTAATGGCTCATATGAGTCACTACCTCCCCTGATATTACAGTAAATTATTGTCCGGCTACTGACATTTTCTTACCGCCCGATTCTCCGAATCAGTACCCCTTTCGGTTCCAGGCGTCCATCCTGATATTGTCTCTGGAACAGGATCTCTCCTTCTCCTTTCACTGTCACCGGTTCTTCCGTGCAGTTCAGAAGGATTTCAATCTTATTCTGCTCCTGATCAAGTTTAATATACTGTACCAGACGCGGCTCGTCATATTCTTCCGGGAAGTGGAAGTACAGACTTCGCAGCGCCGGTTCCGTCTTCCGAAGATGAATCAGCTTCTGGATTTCATGAATCTTCTGCTGGTTTTCTTCGGTCTGAATCTGATCCCACGGCATACATCTGCGGCAGTCCGGATCGAAACTTCCTTCCATGGCAATTTCCGTGCCGTAATAGATGCACGGACTTCCCGGCATGGTAAAGAGAATCGCCAGCTGCTGGTAGAACAGGTCCAGATCGTGGAAGCGGTTCATAAGACGCTCCGTATCGTGGGAATCCAGAAGATTGAACAGTACATTGTTGGACTGCTGCATGTACATCGTGTAGCAGTGGTTGATCATGTACTCGAAATCTTCCTTTTTCATCGTCGGATCAATAAAGAAATCGTGGATACCGCTCATGAGCGGATAGTTCATGACGGAGTCGTATTCGTCCCCCATCAGCCACTGGCTGGCGTCGTGCCAGATCTCTCCCAGAAGATAGATGTCCGGTTTGATGGCTTTCACATGATCCCGGATCCGTTTCAGGAACCGGTGGGACACTTCATTTCCCACATCAAAACGGATGCCGTCGATATCATAGTCCCGGATCCAGCCTTCGCAAACGTCCTGGAAATAGCTGATCACGGCCTCGCTGTTTGTATTGAGTTTCGGCATCTTATCCGCAAAAGCGAAGGAGTAATACCGCCCGTCTCTCGTACTTGCTTCTTTGTTCAGTATCGTCCAGTCGTTGACCATGAACCAGTCTGCGTAGGCGGAATCTCTTCCGTTTTTCTTCACATCCAGCCATGGTGCGAAGTCTTTTCCACAATGATTGAAGACCGCGTCCACCATCACACGGATTCCATGTTCGTGCGCCTCTGCCACCAGACGTTTCATCGTCTCGGAGTCTCCGAACTGCGGATCAATTTTTGTATAATCTTTTGTATCGTATTTATGGTTGGAGTCTGCCTCCATAATCGGATTCAGATAAATTCCGGTAATGCCAAGTTCTTTCAGATAAGGAAGTTTCTGACGGATTCCTTCCAGGTTTCCGCCGTAACGCTCTTCGTTTTTGACTTCTCCCTCATTTTTCCACGGAAGAATTCCCTCCCGGTCGTCTCCCGGCGTCCCGTTGCAGAAACGGTCCGGGAAAATCTGATACCAGATCGTATCATTTACCCAGTCCGGCGTCCGGTTCACATCAGCCGGATTCATCCATGGAACCGTAAAGCACTGAAGCATTCTGCCGTCCATCTCCATCTGCTCTTTTGTCAGAAATCCGTCTTCAAAATAATACCAGACCTCATCATCTGTGTGCAGTTCAAAATAATACTTGCAGCGCTTGTATTTCGGTACGAGAGTTGTGGTCCACCAGATCTGATGTTTCAGCCGTTTTTTGTAGACAATCTCTTCCCGGACTCCGGTCCACTTTTCGTTTCCTCCAAGAATTCCCGCTTCAAAGGGATCTCCATAATAGAGGAACACCCGCTTCACATCATATCCTGTCTTCAGATTGACAATCAGTTCCGATTCATTTAACGAGTAGCTCATCTGCTCGGTTGTTCTATGGTAAACTCCTGTAAAATCCATCTGTCATCAGGCCCTTTCTGTCATTGTTTTCCGGTAGTGTTTCAGTTCCTTCTTTGCCTGTGTAAAATCCGTAATTCTCCATTCCCAGTTCGGAGAGCCGACCGTTCCCGGCGTATTGATATGCCCTTCTTCTCCAAGGCCCAGAATGTCCGCCATCGGAATGATCGCGTACTCTGCCCTGCTCCGGAATGTATAGGTAAGGAGCCGGTCTTTCACGGAGCCCTGTTTGATGCCCTGACGTTTGAGGAAGCGGCGTACCTTTCTTTTTGCTGCCACGCTTAATCCCTCATACCACTGCATCAGCGTATCGTTGTCGTGGGTTCCGGTATAAATGATCATGTTTTCCACATCGTGGAAACTGTCGTAGGCATATTTTCCACCTGTTTCGATGGAAAAGACAAGGATTTTCATCCCTTTCAAATGATAATGGTCTTTTAATTCCAGTACTTCCGGGCGGAGTTCCCCAAGGTCTTCCGCCACCAGATTGAGTCCGTCAATCTTTGCTTTCAGTGTGTCGATGACTTCGTATCCCGGAGCTTCGATCCATTCTCCTTCAATGGCTGTCGGACACTCTGCCGGAATCTTCCAGAAAGTGTCAAACGCCCGGAAATGGTCGATCCGGATGATGTCAAACAGCTTCTGGTTGTATCCGATCCGGTCGGTCCAGAACTGATATCCATGCTCCTTCATATAGTCCCAGTTATAGATCGGGTTGCCCCACCGCTGTCCGGTAGCGCTGAAATAATCAGGCGGTACTCCGGCGATGAAAATCGGCCGTCCGTCTGTGTCCAGAAGGAAGTTATCCTTTCCGCCCCAGACATCTACCGAGTCCACACCCACATAGAACGGCACATCTCCCATGATCTGGATGCCGTTTTCGTTGGCATGCTTTTTCACTGCCATCCACTGAGTGAAAAATTCATACTGAAGGAACATCTGATAGGCCGCCTCGTCTTCCTGCTCCTTTGCGAGCGGTGCGGGCACTTCCGGCCAGGCTTTGTCTTCTGCTTTCCATTCATTCCAGCAGGCATTGCCGTTTGCCTTTTTCAAGGCACGGAATACCGCGTATTCGTACACCCACGTCTGTCTTGTAAATTCCTGGTACTCTTCCGTCTCCTGAAAATTGGCGAACGCTTCTTTCAGATACGGCTCTTTGAATGCCCGGACTGCATCATAGTCAACGGTTTTTGCGTTTTCCCGGAAGGAAGGCGCCTTCTCTTTCAACAGCCCCCCCTCATAAAGCAGGTCCAGACTGATGTAAAGCTCGTCTCCTGCGCAGGAGGAATACGGCTGATACGGGGAATTCCCGTATCCCACCGGATTAAGCGGAAGAATCTGCCAGATCTTCACACCGTTTTCCTTCAGGGCATCGACAAACTCATATGCGTATGCACCCAGTTCCCCCACTCCCGTACGGGACGGGAGTGCGGATACCGGCATCAATATTCCTGTTTCTCTCATGATTGATCCCCTTTCATGCCACATTCGGTCTACAGATGCCAGATGTCCTCATTGTATTCCCGGATAGTCCGGTCAGAAGAGAAGAATCCGGCTTTCGCAATGTTGACAAGCGCTTTCTTTGCCCATGTCTTCTCATCCTCATAATCTTCGAGCATCTGCTCTTTTGTCTGAATGTAATCTTTCACATCCAGAAGGGTCATGAACCAGTCTTTGGATACAATCTCTTTGTACAGTCTTGCAAGACTCACCGGATCACCGATGCGGATCAGGTCTTTGCTGATGATAAAGTCTACCAGCTCCTCGATCATCGGATCGTTGTCATAAATCTCGCCGGAGTTGTATCCTGCTGTATCGTAAAGTTTGATGACTTCTTCTGATTTTGCGCCGAAGATGTAGATGTTCTCATCTCCTACCAGCTCATGGATCTCCACGTTTGCTCCATCTTCCGTTCCCAGTGTCACGGCACCGTTAAGCATGAATTTCATGTTTCCGGTTCCGGATGCTTCCTTGGAAGCAAGGGAAATCTGCTCGGAAATGTCACATGCCGGGATCAGTTTTTCCGCCTTGGTAACATTGTAGTTTTCTACCATGACAATCCGCATGTACGGACGTACCGCCGGATCGTTCTCGATCAGTTTCTGCAGGCAGAGGATCAGATGGATGATATCCTTTGCAATCGTATAAGCCGGCGCTGCCTTTGCACCGAAGATCATTGTAATCGGGCGTTTTGGCAGATTGCCTTTCTTGATTTCTTTGTATTTGTAAATTGCATACAGTGCGTTCATCTGCTGTCTCTTGTACTCATGGAGACGTTTGATCTGGATATCAAAGATGGAATTCTCATCGATTTCCACTCCCTGTGTCTGCATCAGATAATTCTTCAGGGCAGTTTTTGCGTTTTTCTTGATCGCTCTCAGATCACCAAGCACTTTCTCATCGTCCTTGTATGCGAGAAGCTTTTCCAGATTGGAAGCGTCATCCATGAATTCCGGTCCGATCAGGTCTGCCAGATAATCGGACAGCTCATGGTTGCAGTGTACAAGCCATCTGCGGAACGTGATTCCGTTCGTCTTATTGTTGAATTTTTCCGGATAAATGTCGTAGAACGGCTTTAACTCGGATTCTTTCAGAATCTCGGTATGAAGAGCCGCTACTCCATTGACTGCGTAGCCAAAGTGAATGTCAATATGTGCCATATGTACTCGGTCCTGATTATCGATGATGTACACTCTTTCATCGTGGAAGTCTCTTCTGACACGTGCGTCCAGATCCCGGATGATCGGCATCAGGTGCGGAACGACCTTCTCCAGATAATGGATCGGCCATTTTTCCAGTGCCTCTGCCAGAATTGTGTGGTTCGTGTACGCACAGGTTTTTCTTACAACATCCACAGCGGTATCCATGTTAAATCCTCTCTGCATCAGGAGACGGATCAGCTCCGGAATGACCATCGTCGGATGGGTATCGTTGATCTGGATTGCCACATGATCATACAGCTGATAGAGGTTGTATCCTTTCTCCTCCGCCTCTGCAAGGATCAGCTGTGCCGCGTTGCTGACCATGAAATACTGCTGATAGATTCTTAACAGCTGTCCTGCCTCGTCACTGTCATCCGGATAGAGGAAGAGTGTCAGGTTCTTCTTGATATCCTCTTTGTCAAACTGGATACCGTCATGGATGATGGACTCGTCCACAGAATCCAGATCAAACAGATGCAGCTTGTTGCAGCCGTTTTTATAACCCGGCACATCAATATCGTACATTGTGGAAGTCAGAGTGAAATCTTTAAACGGCACTTCAAAATGGCGTTCCGTCTTTGTCAGCCAGCTGTTGTCTGTGATCCACGGGTTTTTCTCTTCTCTCTGCTTATTGTCAACAAAGGTCTGACGGAACAATCCGTCGTGGTAGTTTAAGCCCACGCCGTCTCCCGGCAGTCCCAGTGTCGCGATGGAATCCAGGAAACATGCTGCCAGACGTCCAAGTCCTCCGTTTCCAAGGGACGGCTCCAGCTCGGCCTCCTCGATTTCTGTAATATCTTTGCCGTGATTTTTCAGTACCTCTCTTGTCTCATCAAACAGGCCAAGGTTAATCAGGTTGTTGGATAACAGTTTTCCAATCAGGAATTCTGCGGAAATATAATAGAGTTTTTTATTTCCTTCATTCCTCTTCATTCCTGCCATTTTCTCTTTTGTAATGCATAAAAGCGCTGTATAAATTTCTTCATTGGACGCATCGCTGATGCTTTTTCCATAGTTCTTCTGTAACATCTCCTGTAATAACTGTTCCATCTTTGTTCTCCTTTCGATGTGTGTTCTTATTTGACTGCTTCATATACACGCAGAATTTCTCCTACGCTCCACGCCTGGGCGAAGCATCCCTTAGACGAGGATGGATTTCCTCCGTCGTAAATCTCCGGAAGCTGTCCGATACAGCCCTCCCTCATGGCGCTTTCCATGACTTCCAGCTGTTCTTTGACTTCTTCTTTCGCCTCTTCGCTGTATCCGCATACCTTCAGATATGCCAGATAATAAGCGCCAAGCGGGAAGGTCCAGACCGTTCCCTGATGATATGCCAGGTCACGTTCTATCATCTCTCCCCCGTAAAACGGGTGGAACTCTTCGTCCCCTTCTTCCAGCGTGCGCAGTCCGTAAGGGGTGTACAGTTTTTCATAGACGGTGCGCACCACCTGCCGTTCCTGATCTTTTTCCAGCATGGTAAACGGCATGGATACGGCCCAGATCTGGTTGCACCGGATCTGCATGTCCGCCTTTGTTCCGGATACGAGATCTTTCAGGCATCCTCTCTCTTCATTCCAGAACTGTTCCCGGAAAGAAGTGCGTGTCCTGTCCGCAAGCACCCCATACCCAGTATATTCCAATCCAAGTTCAAATGCAAATATTTCCATAATCCGAAGTGCATTATACCAGTAGGCATTGATCTCCACCGGTTTGCCATGTCTTGGCGTCGGAAGGATTTCTCCCACCCGGACATCCATCCAGGTCACCTGGTCCAGGCCTTCTCCTGCCCGGATCAGGCCGTCTTTTTCCATCCGGATGCCGTGTCTCGTTCCCTCCCGGTATTTTGTGATGATCCGTTCCATCACAGGCCAGACTTCCTTGACAAAGTCCATATCCCCCGATGCCTGATAATACAGATACACACAGTTGATAAACAAAAGAGCTGCATCCACTGTATTGTACCTAGGCTCATTCTTTCCTTCCGGGAACAGATTCGGCATCAGACCGTCACGCTCGTTTGCTGCAAAGGTCCTCAGGATCTCTTTTGCCGTCTCATACTGCCCGGTGGAAATGCAGACACCCGGAAGAGCAATCATCGTATCCCGGCCCCAGTCCTCAAAGAACGGGAAGCCTGCAAGAATCGTTTTTCCTCCTGTAGATTCCCGGTCTGCCACAAACTGTGCCGCACTCTTTACAAGAACCTTTGCCATCGGATCCGCAAATCCGGCTTTTTCCTCCAGCGCTTTTCTGTACTTCTTTGTCTCCGCAATCACTGCCTGCGCATCGGTTCTGCCTTGTTCCATCGAGCAGACGATAGAAAGTGTCCTTCTTTCTCCTGCCGGAACCTGCATCCGGATCTTCAGCACCGCTTTTGCCGTTCCGCTCTCCCTTCTGCCGTCGCAGGCATCATAGCTGTAATAATACGTCTCTGTCTGCTCCTCCGGGAGGATTTCCCCGTCCGTCTCGAAATAGAGAGTCAATCCGTCTGAAGAAACGGTATTCCCTTTTCGTTCAAACACCTGCTCCTCCGTTAGATCCTCTCCCTTTCTTACAAACTGTAAAAAAGGTGTAACGACAAGCTCTGCATCAAACAGGCTTTGATTTTTCATCTCATAGACAACTGCCACCGTATTTTCCAACTGAGCCATCCCGAGTTCTTTCCGGATCCGGACGCCTTTTGTCTCCCAGCGCCAGACCGGAGTATCCTCAAAGGAGAATGTGGACAGATTCTGATATCCTTCTTCTTTTGTCCCGTCCGCAAACTCCTGCGCCGAGAGAATCTGTTTCTCTTCTCCGATCCGGATCTCTTCTTTCAGACGATGGATCAGATTGTATCGATGATTCGGTGCCTTCGTACATGCCATCAATAGCGCATGGTCATTTCTCGTAACCGAACCGGTCATCGTCAGAGAGGAAAACCCTCCCAGTCCGTTTGTCAGAAGATAACAGTTTTCCTGTCCTCTTGAAAGTGTTTTAAAATCCTGTTTTCCGTATATCCATTTCATAAGTCTGTCTTCACTTTCCTGTTTGTCCAAGTACTAATACACTGTGGCTGTCCACCTTTACCGTTCCTTCTGTAACAAATGGATCTCTCCACAGATTGCTGCTGTATCCATCCAGAAGGACTTCCCATTTTCCTTCCGGAAGCTCAACCGCAAATTTTTCATTTCTACTATTATAAATAATACATAACGTTTCCCATCTTGACGGTGCTCTTTCGTTTCGATTATCCACCGTAAACCCAACTGCTCCGTCTGTTTTCCACCGGTTCTGAATCCTTTTCCATGCGTTCTCAGACTTGTCGCAAAGTCCCGGAAGCTGTTTTCTCAGATGAATCAGCCCGCTGTAATACTCTGTTAGTTCATACTGTTCATAAGCCCGTTTCCAGTCCAGCCGGTTGATCTCAATCGGCGCATTGTAGGAATTTTCCAGTCCGTCTTTCGTGCGGGCAAATTCCTCTCCGGATAGGAAGAACAGATTTCCCTGGCAGGTCATGTAGATGGCCGCTGCCATGCGGTTGGCCTGCATCCGTTCTTTCTCATCCGGGATTGTCAGGGAGAGTTTATCCCACAATGTCCAGTTGTCATGGGCAGATACATAGGTGATGACCTGAGAAGGTGCTTTCACCTTCGATTCCGGGCCGCACCAGGCGCGGACGGAAGCAAGAATTTCCTCCTCCAGGCCTTCTCCCCCATTGACAAATCCCGGCTCCTCCCCTTCGAATGTATGACCTTTTACCGCATCCCGTGTATCATCACAGAAGAAGCCTACATGCGGATCCAGCTGGTCCACATGGCATTTCAGTGCCGGAACCGCCTGTTTTTCCATCGGAGTTTCATCTGCAGACCACGGTTCTCCGAATACCATCTTTTCCCCTTTACCATACCGGAGCGCAAGTTCCTTCTCAATCCGGTTCATCAGTCCCGTATCCAGAAGCCCCATCAGGTCAAACCGGAAGCCGTCGATGTGGTATTCTTCAGCCCAGTAAAGAACGGAGTCCAGAATGTAGTTTGCGCACATGCTCCGCTCGCTCGCCACATCGTTCCCGCAGGCAGAACCGTTTGCGGTCTCCCCGTTTTCGTGGACACGGTAATAGTACCACGGCACCGTTTTCTGGAACCAGGCATCAAGGGAATAGGTATGATTATAAACCACATCCATGATGACCCGGAACCCGTTTTTATGCAGAAACTGGATCATCTCCTTGAATTCTTTGATCCGGACCTCTCCGTTTCTTGGGTCCGTCGAGTAGGAGCCTTCCGGAACGTTATAGTTCACCGGATCGTATCCCCAGTTGAACTCCCCTTCTGTCTTGCTTTCATCCACAGATCCATAATCGTAGGCCGGCATCAGCTGCACGTGGGTGATACCGAGTTTCTTCATATAAGAAAAGCCCGTGGGATGCACGCCGTCGTGGTCTAGTGTCGTATTCTCACAGGTAAATGCCTTATACTTCCCCCGGAAAGCTGCCGGGAATCCTCCGGACGGATCCCAGGAATATTCCCCGATATGCAGCTCATAAATAATCTGTTCCTGCTGATAAGCGGGGGAAACATCTTCCTCCCATCCTTTTGGATCTGTTCTTTTTAAATCTACAATCATGCTCCTCTTTCCGTTGATCCCGCAGGCTTTCGCATAAGGATCCGCCGAGCATATCATCTTTCCCTCTATGGAAAGTTCAAAATCATAGTATACTTTGTGAAGCACTTCTTTTGTCCGGTATGCCCAGACACCTTTGCCCTCTTTTACCATCGCTTCCGTCCGGTATGAATCTTCTGATTCTCCATCATGATAGAAGCGGACTGTTACAGACTCGGCCACCGGGCTCCACAGGAGGATGGAAGTTCCATCCTCCGTGCAGGCTGCCCCGAGGTCATGCCCTTCATAGGTATAGTTCTGTTCAAATTCCGGATCTGAATAAAATGTTTTCCATTCTTTTGCTGTCTTTCTCATCTGTCTGTCCCTCATTCAAATCTGATTGTTTTAGCCCTTTACGGCACCGGACATACCGTCCACGTAGTATCTCTGCATGAACAGGAAGAGGATCGCGATCGGAATTGAAATCAGCACCGCTCCTGCAGCGAAACTTGTGTACCAGCTGTCAATATATTCTTTCTGAAGCATATTCCAAAGTCCTATCGCAACTGTATACTGGTCGGAGTTTGCACGGCAGATTACCTTTGCGAAAATGAAATCCAGCCATGGTGACATGAAAGATGTCAGTACCGTGTAAATAACGATCGGTTTACTAAGCGGCAGTGTAATCTTCGTAAAAATCTGCCACCTTGTACATCCATCGAGAAGCGCTGCCTCGTCCACCGCAATCGGAACCGTATCAAAGAATCCTTTCGCGATCTGGAAACTTAAGCCCGCTCCTCCTGAATAACACAGGATCAAAGCCAGTTTGATCAGATTGCCTTCTGTAAGGCCAATTGCCTTCAGGATGAAGTACACCGCAATCATTGACATGAATCCAGGAAACAGACCAAGAATCATCGCCATGTTCATGTATGGTTTCCGCAGTTTAAATTTCAGTCTGGACAGACAGTAGGAAACTGCCAGAACATAAAAGGTAGATAAGATACAGGAACATACTGCGATGAACAGCGTGTTCATGAACATCTGCGGAAAGTTCAGGATTGATGTATCCGTAAACAGTTGCACATAGTTGTCAAGTGTGAAGCTTTGCGGGAAGAAGGTGGAAACATAGGATCCTTTTTCCGCCCGGAAGCTCGTCAGTATTACCCAGATAATCGGGAATACCCAGATAAACGCCAGTATGGCAAGTACGACATGAACGATCGTATTATTGATAAAACGTCTCTTTTTAGCTGAGCGTACTTTTGTTTTCGCAGCCATGATCTAGAATCCCCCTTCTTCTTTATATGATTTACTGTTGCGGTAAGTAAGGAGCGCCGCAATCGCCAGAATGATAAATGTCAGGATACCGATAACCGCACCGATGTTGTAGTACTGTTTGTCTACGGTCAGTTTGTACAGCCATGTTACAAGCAGGTCAGTGCTTCCTGCCGTGGATTCCAGATTGGTAACCGGATCTCCTCCCGACAACAGGTAGATAACGTTGAAGTTGTTGACGTTTCCTGTAAATGTTGTAATCAGGTATGGTGTCGTCACATACAGCATGTACGGAAGTGTGATCTTAAAGAAGATCTGCACTGCATTGGCGCCGTCCACTCTGGCTGCCTCGTAAAGCTCACCCGGAATATTCTGAAGGACTCCGGTCAGCTGAAGCAGTGTATATGGTACACCAACCCAGATATTGATTACAATAACCGTTACTCTTGCCCACGTTGGATCCGTAAAGAACGGGAGGCTTGCATCCTGCGCAATCAGTCCCAGATTACGAAGCAGGACATTGACCGCGCCTTCCGGCTGAAGCATCGTTCTCATAATCAGAAGAGAAACGAACATCGGAACCGCACAGGAGAGTACGAAGCAGAATCTCCAGAATCCCTTTGCCTTTGTATCTTTCCGGTTGATTACAATAGAAAGAATCATACCGAAAATATAGTTGCTGAATGTTGCGAAAAACGCCCACACAAGTGTCCATCCAAGTACAGACCAGAACGTGCTTCCCAGGATACTGCTGGAATCAAACAGCGCTTTAAAGTTGTCAAGTCCCACCCAGTCAAACAGCATCAGATGATTGTCGATTTTACTGTAGTTCGTAAATGCCATACAGATCATAAAGATCAACGGCAGAATCGTCAGCGCACCGATAAAGATCATCGTCGGAAAATGCGGCTACTATGCACTGGACAGCCTGATGAACGATGTTTCCATCGGAACGCTGCTGCTTCACGCAAAGCTGATGGTGAGAAATTCTACAGGAAAGGCATCGGAAAAGAACTTCTAACAAAAAACTCCTCACAGAAATCACCGTACTACTATGTACCGTGCATTTCTGCGGGGAGTTTTTCAGTCTGCCAAAAGCATCGTTTTTTATTTAATTAGTTTTTGTATTTTTTTTGCCTCCGGCGTTCCTGCTTTTCCAAGAATCTCAAACAGCAGCGCTTCGTAGGTGGTCAGAACGGCACCTTCCATCTTTGCCCGCTCCAGAGCCATCTCCAAATCCCGCGGCTTTCTGCTGGAAATGCAGTCCGTCACCAGAACCGGCGTATATCCTTTTGCCTTCAGATCGATCACCGTCTGCAGCACGCAGATGTGTGATTCGATTCCACAGATAATTACCGTGCGCTTCTCTCCAAGTTTCGGAATGACTTCCTCAGCCGCACTGTAGCTGATCTTTTCCAGATAGTCACCGGTTCCTGCCGCTTCTGTGATCTCCGGCACTGTCATTCCAAGTCCTCTTGTATACTGCTGCGTGATATAAATCGGAATTCCAAGTTCTCTTAGTCCATTCAGGAGGATCACTGAATGTGCCAGCAGTTCCTCTTTTTCATACATAACCGGCATGAGCCGTTCCTGATAGTCTACCGCTACTGCCGCCATATCTTCCCGTTTCATCAACATCTGCTCTGTCTCCTTTTCTTCTGTCTTTATGGTTCTATTTGTTATTTTTGCATTTGCTCCGCTTCTTCCAGAGACTGGTATCCATAGAAACGGACCATGAATCCGAGATTCTTCTCCGTCAGGTTTTCCCCTTTTTCGGCCATCTCCCGAATCATCCGTGCATACAGTTTGATGGTCCGGTCCGAAAAGGTGCCGATTTCACCTCTTAAATAAGTCTCCTGGGAAGTATCCCATGGTGTGTCTTCCGAGGTATGGATCTTTCTTCCGGTACTGCCAAGCTTCGGATATCTCCGGGCAAAGTCCTCCGCCCACGCAATTTCCTGCCGGATCAGTTCTTCCTGCAGACAAATCCGTTCTTCACTTCGCTTTGGAAGAATATCCCGGAAAGCTTCATATTCTTTTGGCGCTGTACTTTCCATCATTCTGGCGTATTTTTCCGTCAGCAGATTCCAGCCGTCCGCCCATGCATCCTGAAGATCCGCAAGATAACTCTTCAATACTTCCTCATTCCACACAAGGAACTGGCTGTTTCTCATAATCTCAAAGGTCTCTTTGTCATCCTGGCAGGAGGCCCTGCCGCCCTCATTGTGAACATTCTGGAACTGCTGCCATTCCATTTCCACAATCTCTTTAATCAACTGATTTTTGTCCATCATGTCCCTTGTCCTTTTCTATTTCCATCAGCTTTTCCAGCACGGATGCCTTGTGGGCTTCCAGGAAATCATCTTCCCTGCCGGAAATTCCCTGCTCTTTCAGCTCGCCTGCCACAATCCGGCAGATCTGTTCGATTTTCTCTTCTATATCTTTATCTGTCGTCTCTTTTTCCATCAGTTCTTCCAGAAGCACCCGGATCTCCGGAATCCGTTGGAATTCTTCCATGCCTTTCATTTTCCATTTGTAAAACGGCATGTAGGTTTTGTTCAGAAGATATGCAGTCTCCACCGACGCAGAGAGGAACTCTGACAGGGAAAAATACATGGCTCCAAGAGCATTTCTCTTTTTGGCACGCGGGAAATTATACTGTCCCGCCTGAGCCATTTTTCCAAGTGAAACATAGAGCCGTTTCAAGCGGACGCTCTCCGGTTCCATGGAAAACGCCGCTCTTCTCTTCGTAAATTTCCCGAGCGGATCATCAAAGATCTCGCCGCTTACTGCGGTCCGCAGAGATTCCTGAGAAATGGGAAGCCAGTCTTTGTCTTCCTTCGGTGCTTTTTTATATCCGGTCAGATTCCGGAAAAATGTCCCGATCTCAAAGACGCCGACACGCTGCTTTCCCTGCTCCGTCGTATTTCTTGCCGCATAGCCCATAAATTCTTTTGGCAGTGCGTCATAGGCTTCCTGCAACTTCTGCCCGATTTTCCGATAATCTTTTTTCGTCAGCCACAGACAAAATCCCGGACCGAAATCGTGATCCGTGGACCAGGCATCGTCGTACCCCAGACATTCCGAGCCTTCTCCTACAAGCCCGGCCGCAATCCGCCCGGCATACTCCGGGAACTGCTCTTCGATCATCGTTTTTCCATATTCCTCATAATAAGCTTTTGCAAGTTCCAGACCTTTCATCTGGCTCTTCTCGGCCGCCTGCCGTCTTCTCAGCAGATCCGAGACAATTTCCAGATTCCGTTTTGTCACCTGATAGTACTCATTTTCACCGTAGAACCGGAAAATTTCATCCAGGGCTTTCTGATAGCATGCCTGAGATGCCTCCAGATTTCCTTCATGGAAATACGCTTCGCCAAGTCCGGACAGCGCTGACGCATAGTGAGAATCCTTCCCGTCCGGCATCTTTTCAAAAATCCGGACCGCCTGTTCCATATGCGCTTTTCCTTCGGCCGTCTCGTTCATCTGGAAACAGAGATTTCCCAGGTTCGTATGGGTAATTGCCACTTCTACGTCTGCATCATCCAGCTTTCTGACAATCTCCATTGCCCGCTCCAGCTCCCGTTTCGCCTCTTTCAGACGTCCCGTTTCACTGTACAGAAGACTCAGATTATTATGAAGCGATGCCATATGGTAGTCCGGCCCTGTAATATACCTCCGGTAAATTTCGTATGCCTGTCCGTAGAGCGTTTCCGCCTCCTGATATTTCCCTGCGGCACGGTATCCCGTCGCAGCATTTAACAGCATCGTGCCATACTGCATCGTGCCGTCAAGCCCCAGCTCGTCCGCAAGCTCCATGGCCTGTCTGGTGCAGAGCAGACATTCCTCATATCTTCCTGCCGCCCGGTAATATCCCATCAGTTCATTCAAAATTGCAAGGATCGCTCCGTCATCCCCGCAGGATGCCGCCTCTTTCAGTCCCCGTTTCAGGTACCCTTCTGCTTCACGGCCTTTCCCGGATGCATAGAGCAGATCCAGTCCCTCTAAAAATCGCTGTAGATCATCAAACATCGCTTCTTCCTATCCTTTCATATCCAGTTCCACCGGACAGTGATCGCTTCCCATGACCTCCGTCAGAATCTTCGCATCTTCCAGACGGTCTTTCAACGCTTCTGACACTACGAAGTAGTCAATACGCCACCCTGCGTTCTTCTTTCTTGCGCTGAACCGGTAGGACCACCAGGAATAAATTCCTTCCTGATCCGGATAAAAATACCGGAAAGTATCGATAAAGCCAGCAGCTTTCAGCGTCCGGAATTTGTCCCGCTCTTCATCGGTAAATCCGGCGTTTTTCCGGTTGGTCTTCGGGTTCTTAAGGTCAATCTCTTCGGCTGCGACGTTCAGGTCTCCGCAGAAAACAACCGGTTTTTTCTCTTCCAGGCGCTTCAAATATGCAAGAAAATCCGTCTCCCATTGCATCCGGTAATCCAGTCTTGCAAGTTCACTCTGGGAATTCGGTGTATAAACCGTGACAAAATAAAAGTCCTCAAACTCCAGAGTAATCACACGCCCTTCCTGATCGTGCTCTTCGATGCCGATGCCGTACTGTACCGAAACCGGCTCCCGTTTCGTAAAAATAGCAGTTCCGGAGTATCCTTTCCGTACCGCATAGTTCCAGTACTGATGATATCCCGGAAGATCCAGGTCAAGCTGTCCCGCCTGCATCTTTGTCTCCTGAATACAGAAAATATCTGCATCCGCCTCCTGAAAGAAATCCAGAAATCCTTTCTGCACACATGCGCGGATTCCATTTACATTCCATGATATAAACTTCATGTATTTTCCTCCTGTATCTGATTATCATTTTAAATTCATTCTTACCAGACTAGTATACCATGAATCCATGTGGTAAACTATAAGTACTTCTGTCATGAAAGGAAAGTTATCATGAGAATCGAAAAAATCACAGAAAACAAAAAGCAGTTCCTGGACCTGCTTCTGCTTGCCGATGAGCAGGAAAGCATGATTGACCGTTATCTGGAATCCGGCGATATGTATGCGCTTTATGATGAAGATCTCAAAGGTGTCTGTGTCGTGACATGCAGCGATGACGGCACCTGCGAGCTGAAAAATATCGCGGTTTACGAACATTGTCAGGGATCTGGATATGGTAGGAAGATGATCGATTATGTCTGCGGACTTTATTCCGGAAAGTATCATACCATGTATGTCGGAACCGGAGACAGCCCGCTGACTGTTCCGTTTTATAAAAAATGCGGCTTCACCGAATCCCACCGGGTGAAAAACTTCTTTACCGACAACTACGATCATCCTATTTTCGAATGCGGAATTCAGCTCGTGGATATGGTCTATTTGAAAAAAGAACTGTAAAAACACAGGAGGATCCTGCCGTGTAACAAGATCCTCCTGTGTTTCATATATGCGAGAGTGTTATTATAATGCGGGTGTCTTCTTTCCCTGCCTCACCCCTTTGCGTTATCTCTTTTCTTCCTGATAATAAACTTCTTTTAAAAACAGTCCCTGTGCCGGAGCCAGAAATCCGGCGCAGGCCCGGCTTTTCGCTTTCAGAATCTCCGGTATGTCCCTGGCGCTCTTCTTTCCGCTTCCCACTTCCAGAAGAGTCCCGCTTAAAATCCGCACCATATGGTACATAAATCCGTTTCCCCGAAAGGACATACAAAGGGAGTCTCCTCTTTTTTCTATCTGGATCTCATCGATCCGCCTCGTGCAGCCCTTCTCATCTTTCCGGTCGGTAAAACTGGAAAAATCATGTCTGCCAAGCAGATATCCTGCGGCCCGTTCCATTTCCTCGATATCCAGTTCTTCCGGATAATGACACGTATACCTTCTGGAAAATACATGCTGCTTTTCCCGCAAGTCTACATGATATTCGTAACATTTCCCTCTGGCGCTCCGGCGTCCGTGAAAGGTATTCGGGACCAGTTCCATGCTGCGGATCCGAATGTCCTCCGGAAGACCTGCATTGAGTTTTCTTAAGAATTCTCTTTCCTCCACTTTCCCTGAAAGCCTCAGGCTTGCCACCTGTCCTCTGGCGTGGACTCCGGCATCCGTTCTCCCGGATCCCTGGATTTTCACTTCATATCCGGTCAATTTGCAAATGGCATCTTCTATCACATTCTGGATCGTATTCTCTGCTCCCGGCTGCCGCTGCCATCCCTGGTAACGGGTACCGTCATAGGAGATCGTCAGTTTATACGTTCTCATATCCTTGCCTCTCCTTTCAAGAACTTCTCCATCACATTTCTGAGAAGTGTCTGAATTTCCTCCTCAGAAAGTCTCATGTTCCCTCCATAAAGCTGCGTCGCAATTCCATGGGCATAAAAACGGACATCCCGGTACAAGCCTTCACTTTCTTGAATGGAAATTTTAAACTGTTCGGCCGTACACTCGATTGTCTCCCGGTTCCACGGAGAATCAATGACCTCCTGGACTGTACGAGACCCAAGAAGCGGATTTACGAAGAGAGCTCCAAAGAAATTCCGCTCTTTTCTGGCAAAATTGATATAGGCAAAGCTGATCGTAAACAGATAGTCTGCCTTATCAATATATTGATTGATAAACTCAGTATAGTACTCGTCGATTCTGAGCTTTACCTCCGCTTTCAGTTCATTCATATCCTGAAAAGACTGAAAAATCGGCATTGTAGAGCAGTTCAGCTGTTTCGCGAGATATCTGGCATTCAGGCTTTCAATACCTTCCTCGTGAATGATCTCAAATGCCTTCTGCAAAATCAGTTCCTTTGTAATTCTCTTTTTCGGCGGCATGAAAAGTTCCTCCCTTCTTTTTAATATCATACGTTATATAACATTAGTTATTATAAGGGTGTTTTCTTTTTTCGTCAAGTATTTTCCGTAATTTATGTCATTGGATGTTGCTGCTCACACTCTTCCCATAACGCAAACAGGAGAATCCTTTCGGATCCTCCTATTTTTTATCCAGTATACTTTTCAATTCTTCCATGAACGTATTGACGTCCTTAAATTCACGATAAACAGATGCGAAGCGCACATAGGCAACCTCATCCAGATCTTTGAGTCTTCTCATAACAATCTCACCGATCACCTTGCTCGGAATCTCTTTTTCCTCGCGATTGAAAATCTCATTCTCGATCTGCTCAACCGTCTTTTCAATCACTTCAGCCGGAACCGGTCTTTTATAGCACGCCTGAAGAATGCCCTTTTCGATCTTTTCCCGGTCGTACTGCTCTCTGTTATTGTCCTTTTTAATGACAATCAGAGGGATTGTCTCTACTTTCTCGTAGGTCGTAAACCGCTTTCCACAGGAATCGCAGGAGCGTCGCCTGCGTATTGAAGATCCATCCTCAGCAGGGCGGGAATCAATCACTCTTGTATCCGGATTGCCGCAGTATGGACATTTCATCTCATGTACCATCCTTTCTCCAAAATCTGGTATCAGTATACCATTACCATTTTAGGCGGTCAACATATTCTCCGTTTTATCTGCACTCACACAGGAATTTTTCCTCACAGATATCAACCAGTATGATATCCGGCCCCACTTTGCAGATACATTCAAATGGAATCACATATTCACTGTCATATCCAAACAGGCCTCCCAGTCTTCCAGGACCCGGTACAACAATCGCCTGGACACAGCCTTTTTTCATATCCACCACCAGATCTGCCACACAGCCAAGGCGTCTGCAGTTCACTGTGTTGATGACCTCTTTTTCTCTCAGATCACAAAGCCTCATTTTATTCCCCTCCCGTTACCCGGAATCCTGCGGCGCAGAACGTCCGTTGTCTTTATGGACAAAAAAGACGCATACACCGGTCTTATCACCAGCATATGCGTCATTTCTTCTTTTGTTACATGTCAAAATCCATTACAGATTCATTACCTTTTCGCTTTCAAATGCTTTTGCGATCACTGCCGTCAAAATGCCGCCAAGCACTAATGTCATAACAAGAGTCACACCGTACTGTGCCATCGTCACTTCCGATGTCAGAATCCCTTTTAAAGCGAGCGCAGTATTATAAAATGGTATCAGATAATCTTTCATTCCGGCCTCGCTTGTCGTGAACATGGTCATCATACCAATCACAAGAACCACCATGTATGCCGGCGTTATATAGGTACTGGCCTCTTTCAGGTCTCTCGCAAACACAGAGATCAGAATGACAATCGCCGAGTAAAGGAACGCGATTGCTACCAGCAGGATTCCAATCATGACAATCTGTTCCGGTGTAATTTCAATATCCAGCCCGCTGTCTCCTCCCAGAATCTTCGGGAATGTCGCACCCATCACAACAATATAGATGACCGAAGATATTCCGGAAATTGTCATCAGGGCAAATACTTTTCCGAGTACGATGGATTTTCTTTTGACCGGAGTCACGAGAAGACTTGCCATCGTTCCCCTCTCTTTTTCCCCCGCAATCATGTCAGTTCCGATTCCCATTGCGCCTGCAAAAAGCAGGATCGTGATGAAATACGGAAGCATCATGCCGAGTGCTTTGCCGCTTGCCTTCTGGTCATCCTGGACAATCATATCTTTATTGTCGCTGTTGACAGTAAAGATCTGAAGCCCGTTCATATCTGCCACTCTCTGGGACAGCAAGGTCTGACGGTATGCTTCCAGCGTCTGATTGGAAATCAATTCATAAGCACTTGAGGAGTAGTCCTCGGACGGATTGTAGTATGTCTTGATCTGCGGCACCTCATCTCCTGTCTGATATTCCTGAATCATGGAATCAAAATTCTCCGGGAATTCAATCAGGAGATCCGCATCTCCGTTCCGCAGAAGATCCATAACATTTTCTCTTTCACTGTCTGTCTTTATGGTATTGACCTCCATATTCAAATCCGCAGCTTCCAGAAATGTGCTGAAACTCTCAGGCTCATTTATCATATATACGATTGATCTGTGGTTCTCGATATCTTCTACCTGTCTCGTCGCAAGGTTTCCTACCAACGCCATGATTCCGACCATAATCAGGACCGGAAGCAGAAAAACAGAAAAAATCATCTTTTTATCTTTGAAAATACGTGCAAGTTCTTTTTTGTATATCGTTTTCATCTTACGCTTCCCCCTTTACACTTTTAAAGTATTCGAAGAAAGCATCTTCCAGATCGTGAGTACCTGTCTCCTCCAGAATTTCGGCAAGCGTTCCCTCTGCTCTCTTTTTCCCGTCAATAATAATCCCGATCCGGTCGCAGAGCTTTTCTGCCTCGGACATAATATGGGTAGAGATTATAACAAGCTTTCCTTCTTCTTTCAGTTTTCTCAGATAGTCAGTTACACTTCTCGCTGTGATGATATCAAGTCCGTTCGTCGGCTCGTCAAAAATCACCACTTCCGGATCATGAATCAGGCTGACTGCAATGGCCGCTTTCTGTTTCATACCCGTGGAAAGCTCTTTGATCTTTTTATGCGCAAAGTCATTAATTCCAAAATATGTAAATAACTCTTCTTTTCTCTTTTTAATCTGATCCGGTGCAATCCCTCTGAGTTCTCCGAAGAAATCAAACAGATAATCTACCGAGAACTGCGGATCCAGCTTAATATCGCTTGTCAGGAATCCAATACTCTTTCTGACTGCTTCTGAGTTCTTCTGTACCTCATTGCCATTTACATAAATCTCTCCCGACGACGGTTTGATAATCGTCGCAATACACCGGAGCGTCGTCGTTTTCCCCGCTCCGTTCGGACCGAGCAGCCCATATATCTCCCCTGATTTTGCAGTCAGCGTCAGGTGATCCACCGCTGTCTTTTTCGGATTCTTTGTGTGAGATTCCTGCATCTGCTTTTTATTCAGCTTGTAAATCTTTGTCAGGTCATGAATCTCAATTTGAACACTCTCATTCATAGCCTTTTCCTCCATCTGTCATTCAGTGTCATGAATTTTCTTGACTCTTTATCATAATTGCATCTCTTTTGCCTTCTGTCAAGTAAAATCTTATGACAATTTTACCCTCCCCCGATAATTTTTTGTCAAGTATTTTCATTCATTTTCTGGATTCTCCGGCTGATCAGCCCTGATTTTGTTCAGAAATGTGTTTGACCGCTGATTATGATTTTGCGGTCTATGAAATGATACTCCCAGTTTACAGAGATTCTGATCTTCTGTCAACCGGGAGTAATTGATTTGTTTTCACATATTTTATGCAAACTGACTTTCGTACAGCTGCTTATAAAATCCATTTTTCGCCAGCAGTTCTTCGTGTGTTCCCTGCTCAATGATATTTCCGTCTTTCATGACGAGGATCCGGTCCGCCGTGCGGATCGTGGATAAGCGGTGTGCCACGATGAAACTGGTTCGTCCTTCCATAAGCTTCTCAAAAGCCTGCTGCACCCGGATCTCAGTCCGTGTATCGATGGAAGAGGTGGCCTCATCAAGAATCAGTACCGGAGGCAGTCTGAGCATGACTCTGGCAATACATAAAAGCTGTTTCTGTCCTTGTGAAAGATTGCCGCCTTCTTCAGAGATTACCGTATCGTATCCATCCGGCATTCTTGTGATAAATCCGTGGGCATGCGCTTCTTTCGCCGCATGAATGATCTCTTCTCTCGTTGCATCCGGATTTCCGTAGGCAATATTTTCTGCAATCGTCGCGGATTTCAGCCAGGTCTCCTGAAGTACCATTCCATAATTTTCTCTCAGGCTGTCCCTTGTAATATGCCGGATATCCTCACCTTCCATACGGATAACCCCTGCATCTACATCATAGAAACGCATGAGAAGATTGATGAGAGTCGTCTTTCCGCATCCTGTCGGACCGACAATCGCAATCTTCTGCCCCGGCTTTACGTTCAGATTCAGATCTTTCAGAAGCGGTACTTCTTTCTTATAAGAAAAGCTTACGTGTTCCAGATCCAGGTTTCCTTTTGCATCTATCAGTACCACGGCGTCCTTATCATCTTTCGACTCCGGTTCTTCTTCGATAAAATCAAACACCCTTTTTGCGCAGGCAAGTGCATTTTGGAGTTCCGTCACGACACCGGAAATCTCATTAAACGGTTTTGTATACTGATTCGCATAGGTCAGAAAGCAGGAAAGCTGTCCGACGCTGATGATCCCGGACATCGCGCTTAACGCCCCCGTGATTCCAACCCCCATATAGACAAGGTTATTGACAAACCGGGTACTCGGGTTCGTAATGGACGAAAAGAAAATCGCTTTCAGGCTGTAGGTTTTCAGTTTTCCATTGATTTCGTCAAACCGTTCGGAAGCGGTGCTTCCGTATCCGAATGCCTGTACTACTTTCTGATTTCCTACCATCTCGTTAACGAGCGATGTCATATCCGCCCTTGCTTCCGACTGTTTTTTAAACATCTGGTATGTCCGTTTTGCAATGAATCCCGCAACAAAGAAGGACAATGGTGTGAGCAGCACGACAACCAGAGTAATTTTCACATCAATGGTCAGCATGAAAATCAATGTCGTAACAATTGTTACTACTCCGGAGAAAAACTGGGTAAATCCCATCAAAAGTCCGTCCGAAAACTGCTCCACGTCTGTGATAATCCTACTGATGGTATCTCCATTTGCATGGCTGTCCACATAAGAAAGGGGCAGTCTTTCCAGTTTTTTAAATGCTTTTAGCCGTACGTCTCTTACTACCCGGTAGGTAATCTGATTATTGCACAGATTCATCAGCCACTGTCCCACACCTGTAATCGCAATGATAACGGCAAGTTTTTTCAGAATATCAAGAATCCGGTCAAACAGTACCTGATCTTTTCCTATAATAAAATCAATAGCATCACCAACCAGAATCGGTGCATACAGGGTCAGCACTCCTGTCAAGACTGCGAAAAGGAGCGATAAAATCACATAAAACGAATATGGTCTGATATAAAAAAGTACCTTTTTCCATGTACTGTCCTGCTTATGCATGCTGGCCCACCTCCTTTTCTGAAAGCTGAGAGAGACAGATTTCTCTGTAAACCTCGCATGATTTCATCAGTTCATCATGTGTGCCGATTCCGGCAATCTTTCCATCATCCATGACAATGATCCGGTCCGCCTGCATGACAGATGCCGCTCTTTGTGATACAACAAAGACCGTCATATCTTTCAGGCCTTTGACAGCTTTCCGAAGCCTGGCATCCGTTGCAAAATCCAGTGCAGATGCACTGTCATCCAGGATCAGGATCTGCGGCTTTCGTACAAGAGCACGGGCAATCGTCAGTCTCTGTTTCTGTCCGCCGGAAAGATTTTTTCCTCCCTCATTAATCAGTGTGTCCAGACCGTCCGGCTTTCCTTCCACAACCTCCAGTGCCTGGGCAGTGCGGATCGCTTCCATGATCTGCTCATCATCTGCATCTTCATTTCCAACTTTCATATTGTCACGGATCGTTCCGCGGAAAAGAACTGCCCTTTGCGGAACCATACCGATCTTCTTTCTTAGTTCTTCAATCTTATAATTACGGACATCCTCTCCGTCTACGGTCACACTTCCTTCCGCCACGTCATAAAAGCGCGGAATCATCTGTACAAGCGTAGACTTTCCGGAACCGGTTCCTCCGATTACCCCGATCATCTCTCCCTTTTTCACAGAGAAATCCAGACCGGTGACCGCATAAACCTTACTCTCCGGATAGGCAAACGACACCTGATGGAATGCTGCCGCTTCCCTTGTCTGCTCCTGCTCTGCCCCCTCTTTATCTGTCACTTTCTTAACTCCGTCTCCATCCTGAATGGACGGTTCCAGTGCAAATACTTCATTGATACGGTTGGCACAGGCAAGCGCTTTTGTAAAGCTGACAATCAGATTGGACAACGCCACCAGCGCAGTGAGAATCTGTGTCATGTAGTTTACGAGGGCGATGACCTCTCCCTGTGTAATGCCGCCCGCGTATGTTTCCCGGCCTCCAAACCAGACAATGGCTATGGTCGCCACGTTGACGATAATGTAGGTTGCCGGATTTAAAAGAGCCGAAATTTTTCCGACCAGCATCTGTGCTGCCAGAAATTTTGCATTCTCCGCCTTGAATTCATCCCGTTCTCTTCCCTGCATACCAAAAGCCCGGATGACGCGGATTCCTTCCAGATTTTCTCTTGTAGAAAGTAAAATCCGGTCAAGCAGTTTCTGTACCTTCCGGTAAAGCGGAATCGATACTACCATGATCCCGTAGATCACCAGCGCCAGAAGCGGCACCGCAACTACAAAAATCAACGCAAGCTCCACACTGATGGTAAACGCCATAATCAGCGCACCGACAACGATAAACGGGGAACGAAGGAAAAGCCGCAGAACCAGATTGACCCCGGACTGCACCTGGTTGATATCACTCGTGATCCTTGTTACCAGAGTCGCGCTCCCTGCCCGGTCAATTTCCGCATAGGAAAGGCTCTGGATATGCCGGAACATATCATGTCGCAGGGCCGTTCCGAATCCGACGGATGCCTTTGCTGCAAAATACTGGGCTGTCAGCGAACATGCCAGTCCAAGTACCGCAAACAGAATCAAAATGCTCCCCATCCGCAGGATGTATCCTGTGTCCTGATTTCGGATTCCAATGTCTATCATGTTCGCCATAATGAGCGGCACCACCAGCTCAAAGCAGGCCTCCAGAAGCTTAAACAACGGACCGATGACACTCTCCTTTTTGTAATCATTCAGATACTTCAACAATTTTCTCATTTCTTTGATCTCCTATTCGATGCTTTCTTTATTATAAGGTCTTGGACCTGCCCCCGCAAGTATGAACACAGTTTTCTATGTATTCTCTTAATTCTTTTTGAACCTTCTTGTCTTTTTTTTCAATTCTTTTTATACTATAAGAAATCATTTTCAGGAGGTTTTACAATGAGTATTACTGTACATACAACCCATTTTACCGAACGGCCGGACTGCACCGGACGGCTTGAAAAGGAGCAGCGTGTCTATGATCTGCTGGAGCAGCTCCACATTTCCTTCGAAGGAGTTGACCACGATACTGCCAATACGATCGAAGACTGTGAGGCAGTTGAGGCGGAGCTTGGTGTGAAGATCTGTAAAAATCTGTTCCTGCGAAACCGTCAGAAGACGACTTTCTATCTTCTCATGATGCCGGGAGATAAGAAATTTGTAACAAAGGATCTTTCCGGACAGCTTGGAATCTCCCGTCTTTCCTTCGCGGAGCCGGAATTCATGGAGGAGTATCTGGACCTGACACCGGGATCTGCAAGTGTCCTTGGACTGATGAATGATCCGGATCGGGAAGTCAATCTTTTGATCGATGAGGATCTTCTCAAAGACGAATATATCGGATGTCACCCGTGTATCAACACCTCGACACTCAAAATCCGGACAGCCGATATTCTGAATGTTTTTCTGAAGCATACCGGACACCGCCCGACACTTGTGCGCCTTTAGCCACATGTTTCGCGATTATGAAAAGGGATTTTACAAAAGAATGGAGAAGTTTTTATGCTTGCAGTTTATTTAAGCCCCCTCTACCTTGCAGTCAATTTGTACCTTCTGCACCGGATCTTTACATGGCTTACCGATATCCATCCATTTTTTGAAAAACGCGCGGTGCGGATTGTACTTGGGATCTGCTACTTCTTTGTCGCGTTTTCTCCGGGGATCGGATTCCTTGTTCCTGCCGGAACAGCTCAGAGAATTCTAAAAGGGCTCGGTTACTACTGGATGGGCATCATGCTCTACACGGCTCTGATTGTCATCGCAGCCGACCTGATACGTCTCATTGTCAGAAAAGTACGAAAGAAAACCTTTCACCGTCTCCGCCCTGCACTTGCCGGAACGATCTGCTTTTTTCTGATTGCCGCGATCAGCATTTATGGAATGTTCAATGCACGTTTCATCCGGATTACTCCGTATGAGGTGACGATTGATAAGAAGGCCGGGAATCTGGATTCTCTTAAGATCGCCCTTGTGGCAGATCTGCATCTCGGATACAGTGTCGGCACTTCCCAGATGCGTCAGATGGTTGACAAAATCAATGCCCAGAATCCGGATCTGGTTGTCATTGCAGGGGATATTTTTGACAACGAATATGAAGCGCTTGACAAGCCGGAAAAACTGGCTGAAATCCTTTCCGGACTTCAGAGTACTTACGGCACCTATGCCTGCTACGGAAACCACGATATTCAGGAGCCGATTCTGGCCGGATTTACCTTTCCTCAGGATGGTAAAAAAATGAGCGATCCTCAAATGGATGTTTTTCTTGAAAAAGCCGGGATCACCCTGCTTCGGGATGAGAGTGTTCTGATTGATGATGCCTTTTATCTTTATGGCAGACCGGATTATGAACGTCCCGGGCGCGGTATAACCAGCCGGAAAACACCGGAAGAGATTACACGGGATCTGAATACGAATAAGCCGGTTATCGTCATCGATCATGAACCGCGGGAACTGTCTGAGCTTTCGGATGCCGGTGTTGATCTGGATCTGTGCGGCCATACTCATGACGGCCAGATCTTTCCGGTCAATCTGATCACAAACCTTGTGTGGGAAAATTCCTGTGGTTACCTTCAAAAGGGCTCCATGCATAATATTGTGACCTCCGGCGTGGGGGTATTCGGGCCGAATATGCGGGTTGCCACAAAAAGTGAGATCTGCATGATCGATGTGAAGTTCCAGTCCTGACTATTATGTTCACCATTATAAAAACATCAGGTGTCTCCTAGGAGCGCACCTGATGTTTTTGAAATCCGAAATAGGAACAGACTGCACAGACCGGCGTAAAGCAGACAGCAGCAATTATTCCCATCTGATAAACCTGTATCTTCATTGTTCCGATCTCATAGGCCGGGAGATTGAAAATCTTGGCCGGAGACAGAAGATTAACCGGACACATTTCCAGAATGTGGTTAAGCCACGGAATATCCCATACGCCCCACAAAAACATTGGAAGCGCAAAAAACGCGAGAGTGATAAGAACGCTGACAAAAGAAGACGTTCCAAGCGCCGATGCCGCAAGCGCAAATCCGGTGATCATCAGAAGGCCTGCAAATCCCATAACCGCAAGAATCAGAACTGCTTTCCAGTAAGGCAGATCAAACGGTGCATTTCCGATCATTCCGGTTGCACAAAGATGCGCGTCCACAAAAAGTCCGTCCGTTCCAAAATAGCCAATCGTAAGCAGCGTCAAATACAGACTTGTCACTGCAAAGATCCCGGCGGAGCAGAGAAAAGACGCCAGGATCTTCGCTCTTGCGCACCGTGTTTTCCCAAAACGAGAGGACAAAATAAGCGAATCCATTCCCGATGTATATTCTTCCGCAAACACCGGAGAAATCATAACAATCAAAAGGAGCGGGGCCAGCAGAAGAAAGCTTGCCAGAAAGCTCAGCAGCATATCCATTCCATTTGTAAAACCGCCCTGCATCAGCCCGTCCTGGCTCGGATAGACCTGATCCGCCGGAAGGTGATTGTAGTTTCCATTTTCATCGGTAAAAACAGACGCCACAGCGCCGTAAAATCCGTTGGCGTACCGATAGTAGTCATCGCCTATCATCTGATTTTCATCCGTGTATTCTGCGAGAATTCTTGCATTCTCCGCCAGAATTTCCTGCACATCCGCATCAGAAAGCGTGTCGTATTTTTCCGCAAGTTTCTTTTCATACTGCACAGCTTCCGTTCCTTCCAGCACCTTCCCATCCGACGTCAGAATCGGTGTATAACGGTCCGGATGTCCTGCATATGCCATAAAAAGCAGGATAGCACTGTAAATAGCAAGCAGAATCAAAATAAACTTACGCTTCAGTATTTTCTGTATTTCCAGACTCACAATCGAAATCATTTTTCTTCCTCCCTCTGAAAATCATAAAGGTAAATATCTTCCAGTGACGGCGTCACTTCTTTCGCGCCATTAACCGGGCACGTCTCCGACACAATCCGAAGGAGACAGCCATTCTCCTCATTTTTCAGATTCCCTACCGTAAAGCGCCGTTCCATCTCTGCTGCCTCTTCAAACGGCACAAGGCACTCCCAGACTTTCCCTCGCAGATCCGCAAGCAATCTTCCCGGCTCTCCGTTTCGGATCAGTTTTCCTTCTCTCATCACCAGTATCTCATCCGCAATATATTCGATATCCGACACAATATGAGTAGACAAAAGAACAATCTTATCCTTTGAAAAAGAGCTGATCAGATTTCGGAAATGCACCCGTTCCTTTGGATCCAGCCCTGCTGTTGGCTCATCAAGAATCAGGATTTTCGGATTGTTCAGCATTGCCTGGGCAATTCCAAGCCTTCTCTTCATACCGCCGGAAAAGGTTTTGATCTTTTTATTTCGGTCTCCCTCAAGGCCCGTCACATCCAGCAGTTCTTCGATTCTCCGCTTTGCCGCATGTTTGTTCAGTCCTTTCAAAGCAGACATATAAAGCAAAAACTTCTGTGCGGTAAATTCCGGATAATAGCCGAAATTCTGCGGGAGATAGCCAAGAAAGCTCCGGTATTCTTCCTTCAGTTCCATGATTTCTTTTCCGTCAAGGGTAATCTCCCCACCGCTCCGGTTCTGAATCAGGCAGATCAGACGCATCAAAGAAGTCTTGCCCGCTCCGTTTGCTCCAAGGAGACCATAGATCCCCTCCCGCAGCGTCATGTTTATGTCATCCACCGCTGTTTTTGTCCCATATCGTTTTGTCACATGCTGTAATTTCAGTTCCATGCCTTCTCCCTTCTAACCAATCTTTTCTTCCCACAACAGTTCGCCGTTTTGTACTGACCGGAAAAATTTCATTCCATTTATAATCAGACTCCCAAAAAGAGCCGCCAGAATCAAAAGTAATATCATCCCTGTCTGCTGTTTTTCCATCAGACGGTAAATATCTTCTTTCGCGCTCCACATACAGACAATGATCCCTGCTGCCATAATGTCGATTCCAATAATCCCGTACTCTGCCTGTCTGTTCCTGATTTTCCGAAGCAGAAAAAAGCTCAGAGAGCTGACTGCCAGAAACGGAAGACAGATCCACAGTTCAAAGTCCAGAAAGCTTCCGGTTTCCATCCGGGTTGCCGCTGCACCGAATGCAATCAGTATTCCGGATACCCCTCCGAGAATTACCATTTTAAACGCCATGATCTCGCCCAGGTTGTAAAAACATACCTGCTCCATCTCCCACATTCCTTCCGAAAAGCTCCTTGCCAGTTCCGGCACAAGAAGCGCTCCCAGAAGCGGAGTCAGAAGGGAGCATACCACAAGGGCATTCTCATATGGTACCTCAAACATCAGAAAGACCGCCGCCGCACAGAAAAAGAGCAACGCTCCCCATGTCCACCTGGAACAATATGCGGCCGTCTCACAAAGTCTCACAAGAATCGGACGGGACGGCAGAATTACATTCTGCCTTAACTCTTCTGCCATCTGCGTCTTGCACGCTTCAAGTGCTTCCCTTTCCGGCTCCGGTTTTTTCTGTTGTCGCAGAAGTCTCTCTACTTCTTTTATCCGTTCCATCTGTATCCCTCCTCTTCCAGAATAGTTTTCAGATTTTTCAGTCCCTGGCGGATCCTGCTCTTCACAGTTGCTGTCTTTTCTCCCGTTACATAGGCAATCTCTCTTGCTTTCAGCCCATGGAAATACGAAAGATCCAGCACTTCTCTCTGTTCCGGCTTCAGACGCTGCATTGCCTTTTGCAGCATCACCTGCTCTGATACCTGATCGGCAAAGTCTTCCTCCCGGAGCCGTTCTTCGTAACCGTCCTCATATCCTAATTCAGCCTCCGCCTTTTTCCGGAAAAAATCAATGCAGACACTCCTTGCGATTCCAAATAAATACGCCCGGAATTTCTTCTGCTCCACATAGCGGTTCAGGTACCGGATGACACGTAGAAACGTTTCCTGCGCGCAGTCATATGCCGCGCTTTCCCGTCCTGTTCTGGAATAACAATATTGAAATATTTCCTGATAATATGTTTCAATCAACTCGTTCATCTGCTCCGGTTCCCCGGATTGAATACGCCGTATTCGTTCTCTGTCTGTCATGGTTATAGCCTCATTTTTATAAAACGTCTTACATATTGTATAACGAATCAGAAGAGAAAAAAGATTAAAAAAAGAAGAAAAATTTCTCCGCCTGACCGACATCTGAAATTTTTCTTCTTCCATTTGTAGTTATAGTGTCATTTCAATAATCTTTTCTTTAGGATTGTGGTACATTTTGGCAATCGCAACCAGTTTTCCTACCATATCACGTATCGTACACTCTACCATAATAATCGGAGTTCCCATCTCCAGATTCAGAAGATTGCTGTATTCCGGCGGTACCATCATCGGAATAAACCTCTGTGTTACAGTACCTTCTTCTATATAACCGGTCATATCAAGCATTTCATCCAGATCTTTCATCTCCATCGTGTGGACTCTGGCATACGGATAGTAGATTTCCTCTATATTGGAATGGTCTACAATATGGTCTAACCGCTTTCTATGATTTCAGAATTTTGGAGGTGTTCTTCTCTTATGAAAAAAGATTCCGTAAAAATCGTTACAATCGGAGGCGGCTCAAGCTATACTCCGGAGCTGGTTGAAGGATTTATTAAACGTTATGATACACTGCCGGTTCGCGAACTCTGGCTCGTGGATATTGAAGCAGGACGTGAGAAACTGGAAACTGTCGGTGCTCTCGCCAAACGTATGGTTGCAAAAGCCGGTGTTCCTATGAAAATCATTTTAAGCTATGACAGACGGGAAGCATTAAAGGATGCAGATTTTGTTACTACCCAGATGAGGATCGGACGTCTTCCGGCCCGGATTCTTGATGAGAGAATTCCGTTAAGCCACGGCATGATCGGGCAGGAGACAAACGGCGCAGGCGGCATGTTCAAGGCATTCCGTACGATTCCTGTCATCCTTGATATTGTAAAAGACATCCAGGAGCTTTGCCCGGACGCATGGATGATCAACTTCACAAACCCGGCAGGCATGGTAACAGAAGCCATCCTCAGACATACAAACTTCAAAAAGACAATCGGTCTTTGCAATGTTCCGGTCAACATGGTAGCCGGCTTTGCAAAGATGTTAGACGCGGAAGAAAAGGATGTCACCATGGAAATTCAGGGTGTCAACCATTTCATCTTCGCGACAGATGTATTTGTAAAAGGAGAATCCCGTTTCTCCGAGCTGCTTGATATGTACGCCCACCTGAAACCGGAAGATACTATTCAGATGAAAAATTTCGTCTCCCTTCCGTACTCTCCGTCATTTATTGAAGGTCTTGGAGCCATTCCGTGTCCGTACCACAACTACTACTTCTTTACCAAAGAGCAGCTGGAGGAAGAACTGGAGCAATTTAAGACCGGAACGGTCCGGGGCGAAGTCGTAAGTGAGACAGAGCATGCCGTATCACAGCGGACGGACCAAAACCGCTTGCAACCGGGGAACTGAAAGTTTCCATCAGCGGTTATGTGCATATGATTAAAGCGTTCGAACGCATGACGATTGAAGCCGCCGTAAAAGGTGACCGGAACCTTGCTGTTGCTGCCCTGAACTTAAATCCGCTCTGTCCGAGTGATGAACTCGCAAATATCGTTGTGGATGAACTTCTGGAGGCACACAAAGAATATCTTCCGCAGTTTTTCAAAAACTAGACATCTTTTCGATAAATACCTTTTCATCGAAATATGCCGCCTCAAAACATCTGAGGCGGCATATTTCTTTGATCTTCATGCTGCTTCATCAGCAGCGCAAGACATGCGGACAGCACTCTTGCAAATACTGTGCTCCACCAGATCATGATCTGCCCTCCCAGCAGCGGCGGAAGAATCAGCATCAGTACAAGCATCAGCGCCGGCTCCATAAACGTCAGCACATAAGACATTCCCGTCTTTTCCGTTGCATAAAAATAAGCCGTGGTAATCCGGCTGACCGCCACAAACGGGACCGAAACAAGAAAGACCGGCATAATCTTCGCAATCTCCTGGTTTACTTCCCGGGAAGATCCAAACATATTTCCAACACTCCCCCTGACAGCAAACATGACCACACAGCCTGCCAGCGCCAGCAGCATGGCAAACCCGTAGGCGTATCTCCGCATCTTTTTCATCTTTTCCCTGTTTCCTTCTCCATAATAACGGCTGAACAATGGCTGGCTTCCGTCACCGACTCCCTGTAAAATCAGATAAATAATACAGATGATATAGGCGATACAGGCATACACTGCCACTGCTTCGTCCCCGCCATAATGGATGGAAAACCGGTTTATGATGATCAGAGAAATATTCGGCGTCATGGAAAGTCCGAACGGGGCAATCCCGATTTTCACTATGGCTGCGGCTGCAGACCCTGCACCTGAACGGGATATTTTTACCGTAAGCTTCTTCTTCCGGATCAGGTAGATCAACGCAATCAGCATTGTCACTCCCTGACTTATGACGGTCGCAAGCGCCGCCCCTGTGATGCCTCCATTCCAAACCCATACAAGAAGATAATCCAGTACAATATTACTTCCGAATCCTGCAATCATGGAAATCATCGCATAGAACGGTCCTCCATGATTGCGGATAAACGGTACCAGCCCCGTACCAAGCACCTGAAAAGCCGCTCCCAGTGCAATGACAGAAATATAGTCCTCACCAAGTCTTAACAGTTCCCCCTGCGCACCCAGAAGCCTGAGAAGCGGCGTTGTCAGCAGAAATGTCAGGGCCGTCAGAAGGATACTTCCCAGAATCAGCATCCAAAGCGCACAGGCACTGAACTCATGCGCACGCTTTTCTTTCTTTTCCGCCATATAGATCGAATAATACACCGCACCGCCCATGCCGATCCCTGTTCCGGCCGCCTGAATAACTGCCACGATCGGATAGGCCACATTAATGGCCGAAAGTCCCATATCGCCGATACTGTTCCCGACAAAAAAGCCGTCCACGATAGAATAGACGCCGGACAGGGCAAAGGACAGTACCGCCGGAATGACATACTTGAGAAAAACTCTTCTATCGCTCATGTTTCCTGTCCTCCTTCAACTTCCTTTCAAACATGAGATTAAACAGTTCCATCGTCTCACTGATCTGCCGGATCCGTTCTATCCCGATTTTACGGTAAATCTCCTCCTCCGTATGAAGGAGCGGATCGATTTTCTCCCCGGCGTACCGTCTGCCGCTCTCTGTCAGATCCACCCATTTCTCTCTTCGATCCATCTCACTGGCTGTCAGCATCACCAGCTCCCTCTCTTTCAGATCATGGATCACAGTATTCACCGTCTGCTTCTGCAGCCCAAAATCCTCCCGGATCTGCTTCTGAGTCAGACGTCCCATGGTGTACAGGGAATACAGGACAATCATTTCCGGATAACCGATCCCCTCTCTGGCCGCCCACTGTACATAGAGCCCGTTCCCCTTTGCCCAGGCTGCGTAATACTGCGCATTGACATTCATAGCATTCCCTCCGTTCAAAATATTTATTTTTAATCATTCGTTTTTTATACCATAATAGTATGTCCACAGACTATTATAAGAGTAAAAAAAGAGGATGTCAAGAAACAATATCACATCTCACTTCCTGTCCTCAATCTTTGTCCTATGTGTGCGTGGTAAGGTGATTTTACATCCGAACTGGTGAATCCGAAGTACTCATCATATCGGGGACCTGAAATCGTGTGTACCTTCAAATTGTTCAGTCCGGTAAAAATACTCTCTTTTGAAATACGCATCCTGATAGGATTTGTTTCCTACGCACTACAGGGGATGCTCCCCGGTTCTCCGTGAACCGTCCGGATGACATCCCCTGTTTTCTTTGTATTTTATCTTCTGTTATTTCCCGCTGACTTCCGGCGGAATTCCTACAGCATTCGGATTTTCCTTCACTTCCACATGAACATATTCCGGCTGTTCCCAGAGAACCACGCTGCCTTTCTCCATAGACTTCTTCACATCGATCAGGCGCTGGTTTGCGGAACCCCGGAACAAAAGATTGACCTGTTTTAACTCCTCCACAAATCTTCCATCCACAAGGACATCAATATACCGGAGCATTTCTTTTGTCTCTTCCCATTTCGGGAGCATGTCCGCAAGAATCTCTTTGTCAAAGACATACCCGGAATAGCACCAGATGGAGATCCCCGGGAATTTTTCTCTGACCCGTTTTAAAAACGGTGCCAGAACCTTCTGATTTTCGTGCTCAAAAGGTTCCCCTCCAAGAAGGGTAAATCCGTGATAATAACTTTTTTCCAGCTCTTTCAAAATTTCGTCTTCTGTTTCTCCGGTAAAGGGATTTCCATAATGGAAATCCCACGCCTCCTCATTAAAGCAGCCTTTACACCGGTGCGTGCATCCGCTGACAAAAAGGGATACTCTTACACCGGGTCCGTTTGCCACATCCCATTTTTTTATATCTGCATAATACATACCGCAAATACTCCTTTACCGCCTGATTCTTACAGATGCATTACCCTGCTTTTAATCTCTTTTGTCTTTCCGGGATTCCAGAAATTTTCTCCCAGATATCCGCAGGTCCTTCTTGTGACATTCATCTTTGCCTGATCTTTATTGTGGCAGACCGGACATTCCCACTCATAATCATCATTGATCATGATTTCTCCATCGTATCCGCATTCCTGACAGTAGTCAGACTTCGTATTAAACTCTGCATACTGGATGTTGTCATAGATAAACTTCACAACTTCCGCCACCGCTTCCAGATTATTATTCAGGTTCGGAATCTCTACATAAGAAATACATCCTCCGGTGCTGATTGTCTGGAACTGGCTTTCAAATGTAAATTTGTCGAACGCATCGATCTTTTCACGTACATCCACATGATAGGAGTTCGTATAGTATCCTTTGTCGGTCACATCTGTGATGCTTCCGAATTTTTTCTTGTCAATCTCGGCAAAACGGTAGCACAGACTCTCTGCCGGTGTTCCGTAAAGTCCGAATCCAAGTCCTGTTGTCTCTTTCCATGTATCGGTCGCGTTACGGAGTCTCTTCATCACCTTCAGAGCAAACTTCTGTCCTTCTTCTGTCGTCTGGCTTTCTCCTGTCACCAGTTTGGTCACTTCATAAAGTCCGATATATCCAAGGCTTAATGTAGAGTATCCTCCATGCAGATATTTGTCGATCTTTTCGCCTTTTTCCAGACGTGCGATCGCTCCGTACTGCCAGTGTACCGGGCTGACATCGGAACTTGTTCCTTCCAGCGCTTTATGACGGCACATCAGAGCCTCAAAGCAAAGGGAAAGCCTTTCATCGAGAATCTGCCAGAACTTCTCCTGGTCTCCTTCGGCCAGAATTCCGATCTGGGGAAGGTTAAGGCTGACAACGCCCTGATTGAAGCGGCCTTCCCATTTGTAATTTCCGTTCTCATCTTTCCACGGTGAGAGGAAGGAGCGGCATCCCATCGGTGAGAATACATTTCCTTCGTAGTTTTCTTTCATCTTCTTTGCGGAAATATAGTCCGGATACATTCTCTTGGCTGAGCATTTCACTGCCAGCCTTGTCAGATCATCATACTCGCCGCCGCATAAATTGTTATCTTCATTCAGAACATAGACAAGCTTCGGGAATGCAGGTGTCACATAAACGCCGGATTCATTTTTGATTCCCTCGATTCTCTGGCGCAGAATCTCCTGAATAATCATGGCATTTTCCTTTGCGTACGGGTGGGACTTATCCGGGTTCAGGAACAAGGTCACGAACGGAGACTGTCCGTTTGTTGTCATCAGGGTGTTGATCTGATACTGTATCGTCTGTACACCGGATCTCAGCTCATCCTGAAGTCTGTCGTTGGCCAGCTGTTCCATCATCTCTTCGGAAATGATGCCTGTATATTTTTCTCTGTATTTTCTCATATATTTTTCATAGCTTCTGTGCAGATATTTTCCAAGATGGCGGATATCGACAGACTGTCCGCCATACTGGCTGCTCGCAACAGACGCGATAATCTGCGTCATAACAGTACATGCGACATGGAAGCTTTTTGGAGACTCAATCAGTTTGCCGTTCATAACTGTGCCATTGTCCAGCATATCGCCGATATTGACCAGACAGCAGTTGAAAATCGGCTGAAGGAAGTAATCCATATCATGGAAATGGATCACACCGTCCTCATGAGCCTTTACAATTTTCTCCGGAAGAAGCACCCTCTTTGTCAGGTCCTTGGACACTTCCCCTGCAATATAATCTCTCTGGGTGGATGCCAGCGTGGAATTCTTGTTTGAATTCTCTGTCTTTAATTCAGAATTCTCTCCGCGGATCAGCCGGAGGATGGAATCGTCCGTTGTATTGGACTTTCTCACCATGGCTCTTGTATAACGATAAATGATATATTTCTTGGCCAGATGATATTTTTCCTCTTCCATCAGCTTCTGCTCAATGATATCCTGGATATCCTCCACAGCCATACTCTCCAGCTTTCTGTTTTCGATGGACGCAACAATGTCGTAAATTTTTTCTTCGGAAATCCGGTCCTCTTTCTCCACCTCATTATTCGCTTTCTGTATTGCATGGACGATTTTGTTTCTGTCGTACTCAGCTTCCCGTCCGTCTCTTTTTATCACTTTCATATCTTATACCTCGCTGTATCAGTAAATTTCTCAAAGCTGCCTTTTTCATCTTTTCAGCAACAATCCACATTATAGCAGAGTGCAGCCGTTTTTTCTACCATATCTTGTGATTTTTCTATTATTCCACTATATATGGTATTTCATACAATTTTCTAACTATTTCTTTTTCCCTGTAAAATCAAGGTCTGCGGCCCCTTTGAAGGTTGCAATTTCCATGGAAAAATTATACCCGACTTTGCCACTTTCTCCATTCTAACAACTGAAAAATATATTGAAAATACAGCCTTTGGGTTGTATTTTTTTAC
>NZ_SPHM01000079.1:0-3458 GCF_005844125.1 Pseudoflavonifractor sp. BSD2780061688st1 E11 | reverse complement strand
TTTAATGCCGGGTAATTAGTTATGCCGATAAATATGTGATGAAGCCTGTAAAATCGCCATGCTAAACAAAAAGTATCGGTCTAATTCTAAGCTACTTCATCCTTTCTGATATAGTGTAGGTGATAGCAAGTCACCAACCACAGAAAGGAGTCCCTATGAAATTTGATGAACAAGGGTTCCGTCATCTCGTTGACGAAACCATCGCCGCAATCATACGGTTAGGCACAACGTCCCATGCTGTGCTTGGCCGTTACGAACGCTTTACTGAAATGCTGGTAAAACACTTAAAAAGTCTGGATCAGCCGTTTGAACTGACGCTCTGCCTTGAATGGGTCAATTCTCTGGATCACGATCCGGCTTGTGTGCTTAGCGCATCCTATGTTGACTGGAAAGCACTGCACAGGTTCGTCCATCTGCTGGCAGAACAGCAGGCCGGAACGCTGACAGAATGGCGTCATTATCTGTGTTTCACCCCGGAACTTCCTGAAACTGATGAATATAAAAACATTCTTGTTGAATTTCAGGAAGTTATGAAAGAGGAAGGCAAATATCCGACCACCATAAAGTCGTACAGTTCCATAGCCCACAGGCTTCTTCTTTATCTGGAAAGAGTAGGTATTACAAAGTTTTCCGATGTAAGGAACGAAAACCTTCTGGACTATTTTCAGACAGACCGGTTCAAGAACCGGAACCTGAAAGGGTTCCAGACGGAATTGTGTGTTCTGAAAAAGTTCCTGCGGTTTGCGACAGATGCCGGTTACACAGCCTGCAAGACCCTTCCGTATGCTCTGCCCAAAATCCGCCAGTCCAGAAACAAGATCATTACTACGATTGACGAAAAGGTAGAAGCAGACCTTTTGGAAGATGAGCCGGACAGCCTTGTAAACAAGCGGGATCAGGCAATTCTCCTGTTGGCGCTGCACACCGGTCTGCGAAGCTGCGACATCCGGGCATTGAGGTTCTGCGACATCGACTGGGAAAAAGAGACCATCCATATCCGCCAGAAAAAGACGGGCGTTGACCTTGAAATTCCCATAGACAGCGCCACACAAAACGCCATTATTGATTACATCCTGAACGAGCGCCGGGATTGTGAGCAGGAATATATTTTTGTTACGTCCGTAGGCCCGATAAAAAAGCTGGCCCGTAGGCATTACAGGATGAAATACCGCACACAGGGGACGGAATCCTATGAAAATCTTCCTCACGATGGCCTCCACATTTACCGACGCACTTTTGCGTCGCGGCTTTTGCAGTCAGGAACGCCGTTACCGCTCATTTCCGAAATGTTAGGGCATATCGACAAAAACTCTGTCCACGTGTATCTCTCAACGGATGAAGCAAAAATGAAGCGGTGTGCGTTAGACATCTCCCAGATTCCTTGCCGAAGGGAGGAATACTGATGTACGCAAGTAAATTTGGCCCTGTCATGGAAGAAATGCTTACCATCCGGCACCGTTCCGGTTTGCAGTTAAAGTTTATTGGCTTTTTCCTTGACGACTTTGATGCTTTCTGTGCCAGAGAGTATCCAGAAGCCACCCTGCTTACAAAGGAGATTGCCGAAACATGGATTCACAGCTCCGATTCTCCATCCCGGCACCACATGGCGCGGCGGGTCTTGACAATGAAGCATATCGGGGAATACCAGCAGTCACTTGGCTTAAACGCTTATGTCCCGAATTACCGGATTAAGAGGCCAAAGGCAGAGGAACCCCATCTGTTTACGGACGAACAGCTTGCACTGTTTTTTGAAACTGTTGACACAAAGCTGATCCCAACAGAGACATATCCGTATAAAGATACGATGTTCCCGGTATTCTTCCGGCTGGTTTACTGTTGTGGCCTCCGCAGCTCCGAAGCCTGCAACCTGAAGGTGTCGGATATTGATTTTCCCAAAGGGACGATCTGTATCTACCAATCGAAGGGTATGAAAGACAGGGAGCTTCCCTTGTCGGACGACCTTCTGGATTTATGTTACCGTTTTGACCGGTATTACCAGAAGCAGTTCCCTGACCGTACTTATTTTTTCAAGCCGAACCAGGAACGGGAACACATGACAAGCGCTGATGTCAGCAAGATTTTTCAGGCCATACTCAAAAAAGCAGGGTTATTGGAGCTGCCCGGAAAAAGGTTTACAACGCATGGCCTCCGCCATCTCTTTGCCGTTCAAAACATTAAAAAATGCGCTGACGCAGGAGAAGATTTCTATAACTGGATTCAGTATCTTTGCAGGTACATGGGACACAAGCACATCCGCTATACTCTGTACTATCTGCATATCACCTCACAGCTTTTCCCTATTTACCGGGAGAAGCTGGACGCCCTTGAGAAAGGAATCGGTGTGGTCTATGCGGAAGAATAAACAAAAGCCAAAAAAGATGTTTTTCATCTACACAAAGGATTTTTTCAACCACTTGCGCTCTGAACTTCATAGCGAACGGACAATCGAAACTTACTGCCAGTCGCTGAACGCTTTCCGCATCTATCTCTACGAAACCTACTCAAAAACTGTCGACCAGATCACGATTGATTTTGTCACGGAAGAAGTTATCCGCGAATTTTTGAGCAGCGTTGCCGACAGCAACAGTGTTGGCACACGGAATGTCCGGCTGTCCGGGATAAAGGCATACCTGAAATATGCCGCTACCCGTGATATGGAGCTTGTACCCCTGCAAATCAGCATTTCTGCTGTGAAGCACAAGAAAACATACCCGAAACGCCATAACTGGCTGGATAAGGCAGATATTGAACTGATTCTCGCGCAGCCGCCCCAAACAAAGATAGGGATACGGGATCGCTTCATTATCCTGTTCCTGTTCTCGACCGGGGCGCGGCTTGCCGAAATGCGTTCTGTCCAGTTAAAAGACGTCATTATAAATGAAAAGTATCCGTACATCCGAATCACCGGCAAAGGAAACAAGCCGCGTATCGTTCCCATCCCGGAGGATTCTTTTCTAAAAAACTACAAGTATTACTGCCACCTTTACCATCCCAAAGAGAACCCGGACGATTACCTTTTCTATCCGACTGCAAAAGGTGGCAGAGAAATGATGTCTGAGGACAACGTGCAGCGCATCCTGAAAAAGTATGGGGACGCCGCCCGCTGTTCCAATCCAAAGCTGCCTTCCATCCATCCGCATCTTCTCCGACATTCCTATGGAGCGCAGCTATACAGGCTTGGGGTCTCTCTCCCGGAGATAGCAAAACTTCTTGGGCATGAGGATATTTCCACAACGGAAATCTATGCGGAGACTGATCCTGAAATGGCGGCAGAAGCCATTTCAAAGATGTTAGGCAAACAGCCGGTAAGGAAATGGGACTTCCTTACCGAAGATGAAAAGTTAAAAATTTTAGGACTAAAGTAGCTCAGAATTAGGCCGATACTTTCTTGCTAAACATGGTGTAAAAACCGGCTTCAGCAGAATTTATCGGTCTTATTTTTTACGAGGCATTAAATA
>NZ_SPHM01000078.1:0-3546 GCF_005844125.1 Pseudoflavonifractor sp. BSD2780061688st1 E11 | reverse complement strand
AGGTTCCGAAAGCAAGTGCGGCACTGATCAGAATACTCAGTACAATCCCCACAATATGAATTTTGTTCCTGATATACTGCATTCCAAATGTGAGGGCGAACAACAGCAGAAGCACAACAGCTCCTGCTGCCAGATACTTCATCGGAATCATTCCACTGTTAAATAAGATACCGACAAAAATCACAGAAATCAGAAGCTGAATTACTGCAATCACTTTTCCGAGAGTATTTCTCCCTTTTTTCTCGTCGTAATGCCGGGAACCGCGGCGGCCCTGATGTCTCCTGCGTTCCCTCTGCTCTCTTCTCTGCGGCATTTTTATCACTCCTTTTACCTACTGTACAGTCAATGTAAACTCTTCAATATTTGATGTATTATTGTTCGTATCCATCACATAGTAGCGAATTGTATATGTACCCGGAACGGATGTATTGTACTCTCCGTCCGCGTGAATTCTTCTGAATAATGTCGCCGCATCGTCCTGGTCATCCACCACCTGGTCAATCACGGAAAGGACGTCAAATGATTCTCCTGCACGGATTGATCTGGACGTCTCCGTGAGACGGATTGCCGGATTTGCCCCGTCCGGTGTCAGTTCTCCGGTATTTTCCTCCTGTGTTTCCTCAGCGGAAGCCTGTTCCTGTGCTGCCTGTTCATCCTCTGAAGTTTCCTCTGAAGTATCTTCCTCTGTCTGCGCTTCCTCTTCCTGGGACGGTTCCTCTGCTTCAGGCTGGCTGACATTTTGTTCTGCCTGCCCGGTTCCCTCATAATTGACCATCCGTGTTTCGGTTCCGACATTATTGCTCTCATCGATTACCGCATACTGTACAATTGCGCGGGTTCCATCGCTTACTACCGTAATTTTGTCAATAAAAATCTGATCCGTCACATCTCCGTCCCGGTTGTCTTCGGCAGTTACGTCAGCGAGGAGTTCTTCATAATTGTCTCCGTCTTTGTAGGTGATTTCTTTCTCTTTGTCTTCGATCGTGATGACCGGTGCTGTTTTATCCTGTGAAGCAGTGATAACGGCCGCACCGGCTACCAGCACCGCACAGCCTGCTATCAGACACAGGGTTAATAGCCTTTGTCTCATCTTAACGTTCTCCTAATCGATTAATTGTCACTTCCGTAATGTCCGTAATATTTCCCGTAATACTTACCGTAATATTTATTCTGCTTCATGGATACCTTGTTGAGAACAACTCCCAGAATATTACATCCTGTCTTGATAAGCTGATCCTTTACGGAACGCGCGAACTTGTAGCTGACCGTATTGGCTGAAATAACAAGAATCGCCGCGTCACATGCTGCGGACACGATTGCGCTGTCGATAACACTTCCAAGCGGAGGTGTGTCGATAATAATATAGTCATAAATATTTCTTGCCTCTTTTAACAGTGCGGCAAACTTTTTGCTTCCAAGGAGTTCTGCCGGATTTGGCGGAACCGGACCTGCAAAAATGACAAACAGGCCTTTTTCGTTTGTTTTGCAGAGAATTTCAGAAAGATCTCCCTGACCGGAAAGAAAATGGGTCAGACCTTTCATTTCTCCTGTCACCTTATATCTTCCGGCAAGAACAGACTTTCTAAGATCCGCGTCAATAAAAAGAACTTTTTTTCCCGCCTCTGCAAGAGAGTATGCCGTTGATAATGATACCGTACTCTTTCCTTCACTTGGAGCACAGCTTGTAATTGCAATGATCTTATTTTCCTCTCCGGAGAATTCAATATTTGTACGAAGCTGTTTGTAGGATTCATTAATTCTGTAATCCTGCATACTCTTTAAATTTAATGATATTTCTTTCATCTTCAGACCTCCCAAACCTTACTTTTTCGCAGTTTTTTTCTGGAAATTCCGGGCCGAGAGCCCTTTTACACGTTTTTTATTCTTTGCATTTGCCCCGTCATAAACCGGAATGGACGCAAGAACATTCAGTCCAAGATATGTCTCTACATCTTCCGGTGTCTTTACTGTATCGTCCAGCATAAATACCAGAATGATAATACCGGCAGAAATCAGAATTCCGAGAATTGCGACGATCAGCGTATTACGCATCACGCTCGGGCTGCTCGGGCTGTCCGGCAGGTTCGCTTCCTCTACCGTCTTGACAGAGTCAACATCCATGATATCCTGAATCTGAATTCCTACCGCCTGGCGTACCGCATCTGCAATATCTCTTGCCTGTTTCGGTTCGGCGTCTCTTACATTAATGGACATGACACGGGTATCTGTCGGTGTGGTAACCGTGATCTTATCCGCCAGCTCTTCTGTATCCATATCAAGATTCAGAACAGAAATAACTTCTTCCAGAACCGGACGGCTCTTTACCAGTTCCGCATAGTCTTTCGTCAGCTGTGATCCTGTCTGCAGATCATTGTATGTCACGTTTCCGGTGTCCGTTGTTCTGGTCAGCACATAGAACCGGGTTGTTGAAGTATACATTGGCGTAATAAAAAGTTTGGTTCCAACAAATGCCAGAAGCCCCAGCAGGATTCCTGACAGAATAATAATATGTGCCTTGCTCCATAACGTCATAAACAATTCGGTGAGATCTATTGTAATCTCATCATTTTCTTTCACATTCTGGTTTGTCCCTTCCATAAACACTATACCTTCCTAATTCATTCTCATTTAGTACTCGTCAATCTCTTCATTGCGAAGAACTTTCTTGGCATTTTGCCCGAAGATCTGGTCCGCATACTCTTCACCGCAACGTTTGACAACTTCTTTGTATGCCTCCTGCATCTTCGGTGACCGCTTCTCCGGACCATGTGCATCTGTCCCTACCAGCTGGACAAGATGCGCTTTTAATACCTCCCGCAGAAACTTCTTTACGCTTCTGCCGTAACTTCCTGTAATGCTTCCCGCGTTCACCTGGAGATACGCCCCCATCTCCCTGAGATATTCTACGTTTGAGATATCTTCTCTCAGGCAGTTGTAACGCTCAATGTGCGCAATAATAACGGTGTGGCCGCTCATTTGAAGCTTTCTCACAGCATTCAGGATATACTGGAAATCGTCTCCCGGCGAAAACTCCACCAGGATATATCTGGATTTTCTGATGCTCACTGCTTTCCCGGTCTTTAAAAGCTCCGGGACATCCTCCCCGTAATAAATCTCCATCCCAAGACAGATCTGCATCTTCGGGTGAACTTCCTTTGCAAGCTTTCGAGTCAGGAGCAACTGTTTCTTGATCAGATCGATATCATTTTTCCCTCTCTGCTTGTGATAGTGAGGGGTCGCCACCATGATCTGTATCCCCTCATCCCATGCTTTCTCCAGCATGGCCTTTGTTTCTTCCGGAGACTGGGATCCATCATCCACCCCCGGCAGAATGTGACAATGAATATCTACAAACTGGTTCATCTATCCTACTCCAATCTTTCCATACTATTGCTTTGTCAACTATTATACGTTATCCACTCCGCAATTTTCAAGCAATAGTTACAATCCTTTCTATTTTTTTACGTCGACTGAACTGAAAAGTTTATTTCCACTTTAAATGGGCTAAAGTGGATTTTAGTCTTACGCTTATTTCTACTTCCATTC
>NZ_SPHM01000077.1:0-3586 GCF_005844125.1 Pseudoflavonifractor sp. BSD2780061688st1 E11 | reverse complement strand
GGCATCTACCTGTATGGTGAAATACACGTTAATGCAAATATCATGAAGAAAGAACTGGAATTGTGGGGAGAGTACTATGATGATGGGATGAGGGATCTGTTTGTTGAATTACCGTATTTTGATGCACAATTAATGAATATCTGGATGCAATCAGCTGATGATGACATTTTTGACATGTTTTTTCAAAATAGCCAGGGAACGGCAGGGGGCACTCCGGAGTATCAGAATTTTTGGAAAAAACTGAAGACGAACTATCCGGAAACAATTTTACACGGTACAGATATTGGGCATGGGTATGCGACGACGGGACAATGGTACCTGAATTATCTGGAGGAACATGGCCAAAAAGATTCGGAAGAATATCGAAAGACTCAGGAGAACATGGATCAGGGAAAATATTATTATGATCATTATGAGGACGACCCATACCGGGAAAATAAGATGGTAGAGAATTTTGTTGAGGAATATGAAACATTGGGAGAAATTCCGGTCATGGGGATTTATGGAAGCGCTCATACAGAAATCGATGCAATGGATTATATGACAGGAACAGTTCCGTGTATGGCTAATCAGCTGCATGAAAAATATGGAGACAAGCTTCATACAGAAAGTCTGGAAGAATACGCCTGGATAACAGAGCCTTTAAAAACAGAAACGATAGAAGTAGATGGAAAGGACTATAAGGCAGATTATTTCGGCGAGAACAGTGCTTTTAGTGACCAAGAGGGATGGCATTCTATGAAATGCTGGAGATTGGAAGGAGCGTATCAGAATTTCAAAGAAGCTCCACTTAGCGGTGAAATGTGGGATCAGGCATCATTTCCAATGAAATTGAAAGCAAAGCAGGTCTACGTAGTTGAAATCAGCCATAATGACGGTACATTGGAGCGGAAATATTTCCGGACGGATCAGAATTCGTTTGAGAAAATGGGGTATGTGAAAGAACTTGTTGTTGATTAAGTGGAAGTGCTGGCAGGAGGAAATTGTCTATGAAATTTTGGAGATTTAAAAAGAAGTGGATTGAGGCGGTACTGGCTTTTGCGATGACGGCAGTGCTTGCAGGATGTGCATGGCAGGGGACGGCAATATCGGAAGAAGGAGGTCTGCTGACTAAAACACAGGTGGAGGAAGACAGGAAACAGGCGATTCAATATGTGGAAGATGTACATCCGTTCTTTGAATTGGAGGAAGATCAGTCGGAATATAAGGAAGCGAAAAAAGCATACATCAGTCAGACACAGTCGGGTATGACTGTCTGGGAATTCTGGGGAGCAACGGCAGAGTACATGAGTTCTCTTCGCGATGCACATACAAGGATTCAGGATCCTGGAGGAATAAAAGTATTAGACATACCTGCTTCTTATGAAAACGGAAAATCATATCTGTGGGAAAATGGGAAAAGGACCGGGCTTTATGTAGAAAAAGTTGGAGGAGTGGATGTAGAGAAAATATACGAAAAAATCGATAAAATGATCGTGGCGGAGAATGCAGCAGCAGAAGAACAGAACAGAGAAAAATATCTTGCAGTGAACACGATTCTAAAATTCTGTGGAGCGGTATCGAAGAATGATCAGGTAGAGGTAGAATTCTCGGATGGCACAAAACGGATCTACTCCTTTATGGAAGTTGGTAGATCCACCGAAGAAGTGACAAACAATTGTTTTACTGAAGGTGATATTTTTGTGGTAGATTTCAATACCTGTGAAGTTGATCAGAAACTGGAAGAAATTGCGGTAAAACTGGAAGAAGCAGTGGAAAATGGATGTACGAAAGTCATTATTGATGTACGGGGGAATCCGTGAGGGGACTCGAATGCTTGCTTAAGGATTTTGGAAGCAATGGGAATGAGGGAGCCTTACTATGGAAGTGTTATCAGATTTTCCAAAGAAGCGAAAGAACAGGGAGGAGTTCCAATAGATCACGGAATAATTGAAACAAAGGGATCGACACTCATGGCTAAAGCGAATGAGGATGTTCAGTTGATTGTCCTGTCTGATCATATCACATTTAGTTCGGCAACGATGCTTTGTGTTTGGGTGAGAGACGGAAAATTGGGAAAAATTGTCGGAGAACCAAGCACTAATAAGCCGAATTCCTATGGTGATATTTTGATGTTTCAATTAGAAAATTCGGGTTTAGTTATGTCGGTTTCATACAAAAAGTTTACACGCCCCGACAGTTCCAACAACGAAGACATGCTTGTGCCGGATGTCCAGACATCATCAGAGGATGCGTATGATAAAGCAGTAGAATTATTGAACCGGCAATAAACGGAAACCACTTGCACTCCCTCACCTGTCCGTTTACTATATTATAATAGAAGAAACAGATCGTTCTGTTTGATGAAAGACAGGAGGCGGAGCATATGAAAACAGTCAATACTGTTCCGGAGATTCTTTCTACATTTCCGGATTCTCATTTTGACAAGCAAAGATGGCGGGACTATGCAGGAGCAATCCATCCGGAACTTCCTAAACTCTGTGAAGAAGATACGGCAAAGTATGAGTTTGAAAAGGATGTCCTCCCGGTAATTGAGGCGGCGCTGGGGGAACCAGAGCGGATCCGGCATCTTGGCAGCAGGTTTGAGCGTGTTGTGGCGGAGCTTCAGGAGCGCCTTCCGGTCCTGTTTGACAAGGAATGTGAAGTGACGGTTGTTTTATATCTGGGACTTTGCAATGCGGCGGGATGGGTGACGTTCCTTGGAGGGAAGAAAGTCGTTCTGCTGGGCGTGGAAAAGATTCTGGAACTGAACTGGGACAGCGAGGAGAAGCTGAAGGCACTTTTGTACCATGAGATCGGACATATCTGGCATGAGATATACGGGAACCTGGAGTTCCCGGCGCATACACAGAGCAGGCAGTCGATGCTCCAGCTCTGGCAGGAGGGAATTGCCATGGTATGCGAGCAGATCTTAAGCAAAGATGAGAGGTATTACCATCAGGATGAGAATGGATGGCTTGCATGGTGTCAGGAGCAGGAGCCGATGATTAAGGAGGAATACGGGAGACGCCTGGAGAAGGAGGAAAGTACGCAGGATTTCTTTGGAGACTGGTGCGATTTCTGCGGCTATTCGGATGTAGGCTATTATCTGGGATGCCGGTTCGTGAGATGGATGATGAAAGAGAATGATCTCCGGGAGATCGCAGCGATGGGGGCCGCGGAACTGTTGGAAAAGTACACCCGGTTTGCGGGGAAAGAGTTACCTGCATAATATAGAAGAAAATGAAAAGGCGGATACGCGATCGCATCCGCCCTTTCATTTTGGTATGTCATTGAGAGGTTTTCCTGATTACATTGTAGTTTCTACATATACAAAACTGGGGAATCTCTTAAATAGAGGATGTATATAAGAATTGGAGACGTCGCTGATACTTTGGGGGAATATCAGGGACACTACAATGTAATCGTTTAGTACTTTAATGTACTAACACGCTATCACTATACCATGAACAAAAGGAAACTGTCAAGAGTTTAACGGAAAAAAGTAAAAAAAGTATTGTTGCTGTTCGCGGGAGTTTGACAGTTGAATAATAGAAAAATACCTTGCAGGCCGCATAAAACCTGCTTTTTTTGTGTCAAATTTTTA
>NZ_SPHM01000076.1:0-3826 GCF_005844125.1 Pseudoflavonifractor sp. BSD2780061688st1 E11 | reverse complement strand
CATAAATCACTATTTTGTCAGCTGAAATATTGAATTTTCAAGGAGCGAAGCCCATTTCAGGTATGGGAAGTCTTAGTTATCTACTTAACAATTTAAGATATGGTGATGCTCAACCAACTGATACGATGCCACTTATTGCAAATCCTTATAAAGCAATGGAAAGTGGCCTATTTGCTCCACTTGACAGTTATATGAAGCAAGATGATTACTGGGATAAAAGTTCATATAATTCAGCTTTTCTGGAAACAGGGAAATATAATGACAAACAGTATATTCTCCCCCTTACATTTACTGGTGAACTGTTGCTTTCGGAAAGTGACTGGATTCAGAAGCCAGAGGCTGATAATCTTGTAGAATGGCTGAAATATGCGGAAAGATCAGAAGATACTGATTTAAAAGGTGCTTTTATCCATCATATTTTCATGTCCCCAAATTGGTATCAGCCCGCGACTAATTATCAGAAGCGAGAAGTTCAATATGATAAGGAGAGGTGGAAAGAGTTCTTTGTCTCTAACATGAAATTCTTTTCTCTTAACATTGAGCAAAGCGCAAATTGGAGTCAAGATACATCTTGGACGAGTGTAAGGGATGGATTGAAAAGAATTGAATTTATTCCTGATATAACGGGTAATCGTGTTGCGTCTATACAAGGATACGGAGCGGTAGGAATGTCATGTGAAAGAAAAGAAGAAGCATATGAGTTCCTAATGTTGTTTTTAAATCATGAAACGGATCTTCTGTGGCAAGGAATTGGCGGCCGTGGAATTCCGACGGATCCCGATAAATATCAGATGCAATTTGAGCGGGGCTTTAAGGTATCAGAAGAAACATTGAAGATGACATTAAAAGCCTATCAAGGATTAAATTGTGCATATTTTGCAACGAATGTAGAGAGCTATTTGCAGGAAGCAGTTGAGAATGCAGTCCACGAAGGACGCTGGGAAAAAACAAATGATTGGGATGCGTGTGATAAGACAGGGGCAGAAATTGCGGAAAAAGCCCAGAAGCTGTATGAAACTCAAGTAAAAGAATAGTTCCAGACGATTTAAAAATTCAAAGTGTGAGAGGTGGAAATCTCAATGAAAGAGATATCAAATGGAGAATGTCAAAAATGCAGGAATATATAGATTCGCGTTACGTAGATGTGTCATGTAAACACGGCAAAAAGGGTTGTGATCGTGGATTTCAAAAACTTCGAGTTGTTGAGGAACGGTGCATGACTTGCGGAACAAAAGCAGTATTAGAATACGAGTGGCTTACTATGTCTTCAACATGCAATGGATTTTAAATGTTCGGACATATACAGAAATGTCGAATTGATTTTGTCTAATTTTGATAAAAAACGGTTACTCCTCTGGAGATCAACCGTTTTTTGTATGGGTGAGAAATAAAAATGACAGGGAAATACCGGGATGTTATAATAGACTAAAGTAGATTGACAATTAATAATTTAAGGAGAGAATAGAATTACATTAATAAATATCCTTATGATTAAATATGATTTCGTTTTCAAGCAAGTTAGAGAGAACAACAAGTCCTGATTTGGAGAGATGAGTATGAAGACTTATAAGCTGCCTTGTGATTGGCAAATCTCTATACCCGATAACTGGCAGGGAGAATATGATAAAGAGGATGGTCAATGCGTGTTTTATCCTGATAACAGCGATTTGACAATTCGTATAACGCCGTTTCATGCAGAAAGAGATGGTGTGCCTGCCCCAATCGAGGTGATGGAAAATGCGTATATCAGCACAATTCCAATGTCAGCAAAATTGCGAGATGCACATTTACTTACTACGGATGGATTTTCGGTAAGAATGTACGAGGGTACATTGATCGAAGAGAACAAAACAGTTTATGTTATTTATATCGGATATTATTCTGCAGGGAAACTATTATCTATCAATGTATACGGCACAAATAAAACCGAATGCGAACAAGCCCTGAATATCATAAAAACAGTAAAAATTCAATATTTTGAGAATGACAACCAAGAAGAGCAGCTCAGCACTTTTTATCTTGAACAAACGAATGATAATTCAATATTTTAAATTAATGTCCCCTGATTGACAAAGTAAGAAATGAAGAGACCAAACATATGATTTTTAAATTTGGACAATATAAAGTTGATATTGATGTAGAAAAAATAAAAAATTTTTATGAGAATGCAGAGCCTGTCAGCAAATCCTGTTCGTGTGACGGGGGCCTGAATTTTGAAAAAGCTGTTGGTGAACTTCCGCATTCAGTACATAAATTCTTTGGTGACATAGGTGTGGATATGAGAAAGGCCTGTGAATGTTATGTAAACCATGTAAATGATGACGGAACGCTGTTATATGGTGGATTTTATCATCTCTGTGGCATTTTGGCAGAAGGCAAGAGTGCCTGGAAGAACATAAATGATAAAACTGCATATTGGGATGATGATGAGGCATTTGCCATATCTCCCAATTTCCACGTATCTTTTCATAGAGATATAGTATTGTTAGAAAAGGGATTTCCATTACCGGCTATCCAACTTGATTTTTCCGCGGATATTCCGTGGGTGTTGAAGAAGAGAAATACTTATATTTAGCGTAGTAGCTTTCGGCTTGATAAGGCCTGAGAGCTATTGGTGAATAACGCACAGTATTCTACACGCTTCTTCTTTAAACCAAAGAGGAAGTTGAGAGAAAAGGTTGATACAATGTTGAGATAAATTCTGGTTTATGGAGGAAACGAAGTATGTGGATATGCCCAAAATGTGGAAGAGAATTTAAAAGAACAAATCAAGGTCATTATTGTGGGAAAGCACCTGAAACAGTAATAGATTATATAGATTCGCAACCCATAGAGACACGCACCCATTTAACAGAAATGATGACTATATTACAAAATAGTGTTCCGGGCGTAAATGAACGTATATTATGGAGTATGCCGTATTATGAGAAAGAAGGAAAATCCATTTCCTTTTCCGCTTGTAAAAATCACATCAGTTTTTATGTGGGGGTTGAAGCTATTGAAAAATTTGCGTTGGAATTAAAAGAAGTTGTTACTAAGAAAAATGCAATATATTTTTCTTATGACAGAGAGCTGCCTGCAAAATTGATTGAAAATATTACAAAATGGTGTTTAAGCTGATTTGATAAATACTAAGTTGTCTAAACGAAGGTTGAAATTTATTATACGCAACTTTTGGTTGACGAATATTGAGTTACAAAAATTAAAATCGGAAGTCACGGAAGATGAGTACAAATATACAATCAATGAAGCTGAAAAGAAGCATTTTTCGTATTGGCTGATAATTATTGTTCCTTTTATAATGGCACTGGTTGTATTAATGTTTTACTATTACTTTTACCAAGGATAAATATAGGTGATACAGAGTAAAGAATAGTGTCTGTTAAGAACTAAGATTTTTGTGCGAGAGTTAGTTTGCTAATTGAAAGGTGATGGAAATGAAGAATTATACAACAATATCGAAGGCGGCATTAGCAATATGTATAGGTTTAATTATTTCATCTGTGGTAAATGGGATTACGGGATTTATAAATTCTGCTATTTCATTTAGCGGAACAGCAATCTGCATTCTTGGATTTTCCATAGCGATATTTGCGATTACAATATTAGAGAAAGAAAGAGCAAAAAGGAAACACGGATAACAGATGGCAAAAAGAAATCTTGAATATAGAGGTGGCTGTAATTTGAAGGAGTGGATCTTAAGACGCAGTTTAGAAGAGAGTGGACAGGTAATGTTCTGCTCTTTTTTGCTTTATAGGAAATTGCGTTTTTGGAGCAGTCAAAAAAAGAACGCATGTTCATCGAACATATGTTAGATAAACATGCG
>NZ_SPHM01000075.1:0-4292 GCF_005844125.1 Pseudoflavonifractor sp. BSD2780061688st1 E11 | reverse complement strand
ATCAGGTGAGGAGTTATTTGTTTTTAAAAGCAAAAAATGCCGTATTTATGCGGCTTGTGGCGTTTCGCAAACGCCTAGTATGAATGATATTAGTGAGGGGAAAAACGTATTAGAAGTTTATAATGAGGTTTGTGAAGAACTCACTAATGAAAAAAAGATGGATAATGATTTTGTTAAGGCTATTAAAGATATAGAAATTGATGACAGAGAGTTATTTATAACTTATAACGAAGATAATGAAATGTTGAATGTGAAATCTTTATTGCCAGAAAAATATATTTGTTGTTTTTCTAAAAATCAGGATTCGTTACCGATGTGGAATTATTATACGAAGTCTGGAAGATATGAAGGATATAATATAGGAGTTTCATTTTTTGAGACTCAGCATAAAGGAATACAGAATTATTTTGGGAAAAATTATTGTTTTCACATATATAAAGTTATTTATAATGAAGGAGATAAGAAAAGTAAGCTGCGGAAAGAGATTGAAGAATGCTATGAAAAGTATAAGAGTGGATTTGCAAGTTTGAACTCAATAAAAACAATACTAATGCAATTTCTTAATAATTGTAGCCTGATTTTTAAAAATAGTTCTTTCCAACATGAAGAAGAAATTCGAGCAGTTATTACTATTCCTAAGGAAATTAAGGAACGGAGATTTGAAATAAAATATAGACCTGTAAATGGATATATAGTTCCTTATATAGAGGTGCCATTTCCTAAAGAAATCATTAAAGAAATTACAATTGGACCTTTACTGAAAGATAAAATTGCATTGAATACAGTGATTGATTTACTAAAAAGCAGGGGATATGATTCTGTTGAGGTTTTGAATTCTAATATCCCAATACGGTATTGAAACGATGTTTAGTGTAAAAATATAAGGGGGGTTGTTCATGACCAACTTTGATTTCCTTAAGAAAGAACCACAATTTGATTCTTTCGCAGATGTGGCCATTTCAGCTGAGAAATTATTACATATTGATATGGAGGCCTGTGTGTTCAATTGTTGCCGGGCCATGGAGTTTGCCATCAAATGGATGTATTCCGTGGATGGCTCTCTTGTTATGCCATATCAGGATACATTGGCCAGCCTGATGGAGACAGAAGAGTTTCGGAATTTGATTGATAATACGGACTTATGGAATAGAATGAAGTTGATTAGAGTTCGTGGGAATGAAGTTGCTCATAGAGGACAGAAAATATCTTATGATGTAGCGTGCCTGTGCTTACAAAATTTGTATTATTTTCTGGATTTTGTAACCTGTTGTTATTCGAAACACTATGAGTATAAGCCTTATAATAAAGATTTGTTGAGGAAAAATTCAGAAATTTCAGTGCATTCCTTGCCTGAGTATCAGGAAATTGATCTGAAAGCTCTCATCGCAGAAAATCAGGCATTGAAGGAGCAACTGACTGCAAGACGTGAAGAACAGAAACAGACGTATGTACCGAAACCTCTTGATTTGTCCGAGTATAAGACCAGAAAGATTTATATCGATACCATGTTGATGGATGCAGGATGGACGGAAGGGAAAAACTGGATCAATGAAGTAGAACTTCCGGGAATGCCAAATAAATCAGAGGTGGGTTATGCAGACTATGTACTCTATGACGATGCTCATAGACCGCTTGCGGTAATTGAGGCAAAACGAACCTGCGTAGACGTGGCAAAAGGACGCCAGCAGGCAAAGCTATATGCAGATATTCTGGAAAAACAGTACGGTAGAAGACCGGTTATTTTCCTGACCAATGGATTTGATACTAGGATTGATGACGGACAATATCCGGAACGAAAAGTATCCATGATCTATTCCAAACGAGATCTGGAAAAGTGGTTCAATCTGCAGTCTATGAAGACAAGTCTGAAACATATTACTGTAGATAAGAATATTGCGGGACGGTATTACCAGGAAGGTGCGGTTAAGGCAGTTTGTGATAGCTTTGGAAACAAGAATCGTAGGAAAGCATTGCTTGTCATGGCGACGGGTTCCGGGAAAACAAGAACAGTTATTTCACTGTGCGACGTGTTGTTGCAGCATGGCTGGGTAAAGAATATCCTGTTCCTGGCGGATCGAAATTCTCTGGTCACACAGGCAAAACGAAGTTTTGTGAATCTTCTTCCGGATCTATCTGTGACAAATCTGTGCGAAGAAAAGGATAATTATCAGGCTCATTGTGTTTTCTCTACTTATCAGACCATGATGAATTGCATCGATTCTGTAAAGGATGAGGAGGGAAAACTGTTTACCTGCGGGCATTTTGATCTGGTAATCTGTGATGAAGCCCATCGGTCTATTTATAATAAATACAAAGATATTTTTACCTATTTTGATGCGCCGCTGGTTGGATTGACAGCTACGCCAAAGGACGAAATTGATAAGAATACCTACAATATTTTTGAACTGGAAAATGGTGTGCCTACATATGGGTATGAACTGGCACAGGCTGTCAAAGACGGATATCTGGTAGATTTTCTTTCCGTAGAATCTTCTTTGAAATTTATTGAAGAGGGAATTGTGTATGACGAATTATCAGAAGAAGACAAGGAAGCTTATGAAGCTACATTTGAAGATGAGAACGGAGAACTTCCTGAAAAAATTAGTTCTTCTGCATTGAATTCCTGGCTGTTTAATGAGGATACCATAAAGAAGGTCCTGCATATTCTTATGACCAAAGGGATTCGTACCAATTATGGAGAAACTTTGGGAAAGACGATTATCTTTGCTAAGAATCACGACCATGCGGAAAAGATTCTGGAAATCTTCGGAAAAGAATATCCAAATCTGCCGGGATATGCGAAAGTCATTGATAATTATATGACTTATGCCCAGAGTGCTATTGATGAATTCTCAGAACCCAATAAACTTCCGCAGATTGCTATTTCCGTAGATATGCTGGACACTGGAATCGATGTGCCGGAAGTATTGAATCTTGTCTTTTTCAAGAAAGTTATGAGTAAAGCGAAATTCTGGCAGATGATTGGTCGAGGAACCCGCTTGTGTCCCGGATTGCTGGACGGAGAGGACAAGCAAAAATTTTATATTTTCGATTTTTGTGGCAATTTTGAGTTTTTCCGCATGAACAAAGGAAAGGCAACCGCTAATATGATGGCACTGCAGGGAGCAATCTTTAATCTGGAATTTCAGATCACTTACAAACTGCAGGATATGGAATATCAGACAGAACGATTGATTGCCTACCGGAATGCATTGATACAGCATATGAGTGAAAAAGTGCAGGAGCTGAACCGGGAAAACTTTGCAGTTCGTCAGCACTTAAAATATGTGGATCTGTATTCCGATCAGTCTAACTATCGGACTCTGAGTTATGAGGATACACTGCTTGTAAGGGAAGAACTGGCTCCTCTGATCTTACCGGATGGAGATGAGGCAAGTGCAGTTCGGTTTGATGCACTGATGTACGGCATAGAGCTGGCATATCTGATCGGAAAGAAATATGGAAAAGCCCGGAGTGATCTGTTGAAAAAAGTCAGCGCGATTTCTACGGTGGCCAATATACCGGAAATTATGGTACAGGCAGAGCTGATTAATCAGATTCTCCATACGGATTATCTGGAACGTGCCGGAATCAATGAATTTGAACATATTCGGGAAAGCCTTCGTGATTTGATGAAGTATCTTCCCAAAAAGAAGGTGCGTTATGATACAAACTTTGAGGATGATATTCTGTCCATTGAATGGAAAGAGTCAGAACTGGAGAACGATGATCTGAAGAACTATAAGGCAAAGGCAGAATATTACGTCCGTCAGCACCAGGATGACCTTGTCATCGCGAAACTGAAAAAGAATAAGCCAATGACTCAGGATGATATCAAAACATTGGAAAAAATTCTGTGGAGTGATCTGGGAACCAAAGATGAATATGAAGCAGAATATGGGGACAAGCCTCTGGGAGAATTTGTTCGCGAAATCGTGGGCCTGGATATGAACGCTGCAAAAGAAGCATTTTCTGAATTTCTGAATGAGGCTAATCTGGATAGCAGACAGATTTACTTTGTGAATCAGATTGTGGAATATATCGTACATAATGGATTGCTGAAGGATTTTTCTGTGCTGCAAGAACCACCGTTCACAGATCAGGGAAGTGTCGTGGATATCTTTACTGATTTGAATGTATGGATGGGGATAAGAAAGGTTATTGAAGGGATAAATGATAATGCGAAGGTGGCATAGCCTGTTGTTTGCGTTATGTTATAATTCATCAGGAAAGTATCAGATTCAGAGCGGAAAAAGAGCAGTCCTGAGTAAAGCGGAACTGCTCTGAATGTG
>NZ_SPHM01000074.1:0-4849 GCF_005844125.1 Pseudoflavonifractor sp. BSD2780061688st1 E11 | reverse complement strand
CAGAAGGATATTATGTAAGTACGGTAGGATTAAATGAAGCAACAATAAGGAAATATATACAAGAGCAAGAAAAACATGATATCGCATTAGATAAGTTAAGTGTAAAGGAATATGAGGACCCTTTTAAGGGGAGCAAGTAGTACAAATACCCCTTGAGGGGTAGCAAAAGAGGCAAAGGCAAGATGGCTTGAACAAAGTGAAAGCCAGCGTCTTTAGGCGCTGGCCAGTAGTAGAGGCTTATAGCCTCAGTGCAAACCACCCGTTGGACGGGTGGTCATGGTTTTAGACTGTTCTGCCTGCACAAAGTCCTGTCACGCCAGTATCGCTGTTTCACCGAGGAAATAGCCGGCACCTACAAACACCAGATTCCAGATCAGAACACCAAAAAAGGAACTGACGGTGTAGGCCCAGAAATTCATCCGGATCATACCTGCCGGAATGGAAATCAAAGTGCGGGCAACAGGGAGCAGCTTACTGATAAAAACACCTATGCAGCCCTTTTTCCGAAGCATCTCCATTTTTTCCCGGATGAGCGGCTCCTGCTTTGGAAATTTCCGGAAGTACCAGCCCAGCACGGTCTTTCCGCCGAGGCGCCCGATTAAATACAAAAGCCAGCTTCCTATCAGTCCGGCCAGAACGGTCAGAATCAGTACAACGCCAAAATGAATTTCTCCTTTGGATGCCCAGATACCGGAAAGAGGCATGATGACACCCGCAGGGAACCCCGGCAGATTGAGGTATTCCAGAAGAACAATCAGAAAAATAAAAAATGCTCCATATTGTAAAAAATAATCTGTCAAAATCTGAATGCTCATAGTCCATTTCCTCCTTTGCTAAGTATAGGATACCCTCTAAATCTAAAGGAGACTTGCAATAGTTTCTTAAGATTTCATAAAGAATGACAGTCGCGGAGCGGTCGGATTTATGTTATACTATCAGACATAAAACTAAAAAGAGACAACTTCTGTATGCATGATGAATATAGATAGACTATGAGGAAAGGGGATGGTTTCAGATGCAGCAGAGAAGTGATTCAGGAAGACTGAAAAAGAACCTGGGACTTGCAACTGCCACTTCAACCGTTGTGGGCTGTGTGATTGGTTCCGGTGTCTTTTTTAAACCACAGGCGATTTTTACCGCAACAGGAGGTGCTCCCGGTCTTGGCATTCTGGCCTGGTTGATTACCGGTCTGATCAGTATCGCAGGCGCACTTACTTTTTCGGAAATCGCAATCCTGATTCCGGAAACCGGAGGGATCCCGACTTATATCAGCAGGATCTACGGACCAAAGCTTGGGTTTCTTGCCGGATGGTCCCAGATGGTTCTTTTTTATCCGGCCATGATCTCTGCGTTGGCTGTAGCCTTTGCACAGCAGGCTGCGCTGTTTGTCGGAGACGCGGTGATTGTACCGCTTGCGATCCTTGTGATCTTTTTTATTGTGTTTTTGAATACACTTGGCTCCAAAATCGGAGGCGGCATCCAGATCCTCTTTACGGTGTGTAAGATGATTCCGCTGATCCTTCTGACTGTTTTTGGATTCTGGAAAGGCACCGGCAATTATCCGGTTTTTGAGCCGATGATCGGGGATGGGCTGAATCCGGCCGTCGTAATGGGACAGCTCATTGTCGCTGTATTGTTTGCATTTGAGGGATGGACATCCGTAGGCGCAATCGCCGGAGAGATGAAGAAACCTGCCAGAGATCTTCCGATTGCTATCATCGGCGGAGTTTCCATTATTACAGGAGTATATTGCATCGTCAATATTGCTTACCTTCAGGTACTTCCGGCATCGGAGCTTGCCACCCTTTCAGCGCCTGCATCCGCGGTGGCCATTGTGCTGTTCGGGGATATGGGCGGACGTATTGTATCGGTTGGAATCATGATTTCGGTATTCGGGGCATGCAACGGATTTATCTTTTCTGGATCCCGTGTCGCTTATTTCCTGGCTGACAAGGGAAGCCTTCCTGGAAGCAGACGCCTTGCAAGGCTGAATAAAAATCAGGTGCCGCCGAACAGTCTGATTCTGGTCGGAACGATTGCTGCCGTGCTTGCCCTGACAGGACAGTTTAATCTTCTGACAGATCTGGCTGTCTTTTCCAGCTGGACCTTCTATACACTGACTTTTATCGGTGTGATGAAATACCGGAAAGACCGTCCGGATCTGCACCGTACCTACCGGGTACCAGGTTATCCGGTCGTTCCGCTGATCGCTATTGCAGGCGGTATCTATATTATTATTAACCAGCTGTTCCTCTCCGGTATGCGTGCGTGGCTCATGTCGGTATTCAGCATTTTGCTGACGCTGGTAGGTTTACCGGTATACTATGCGGTACCGCGCGGGAAAAAGAAGAAAAATATAGGATAACAAACAGGCCTCCTGTACCGGGTATGTGGTACAGAAGGCCATAAATGGGAAACGTCCTACTTATATTCGGTGTCATAATAGGTAATGATCAGGGACTGCCCTGGAATCAAACCACTGGACTTCATGTGATTGAGCTTTCGGATCTCACTGACATACTCGCGGTCAGAAGAGACCGAAGGCTCATTGTATTCTTCGGCCAGACTGTGAAGCGTATCTCCCGCCTTTACCTCAATATTCTTATAATATTTGAAATAGGACGGATCTTCCTCACGGCTTCCCCTGGCACTTGATAAAAAGCTTCCAAGAGTAAATGATGTAACTGCCACAAGTAAAAGAAGTAAGATAAAAAGAAATCTTCTCTTACGTGCGGCACGCTTCCTTTTCGCGTGCTGCTTTCTCGCGGCTGCGCTTCTGGCTGTTCTTGTATGAATCGTAGCTGTAGTTCCCTGCATAGTCTCAATCCTCCTCTATCGATCCCTGTCAGGTCTTCTCTTTTGAAAAAGTGTATCCGGTTTCTAAAAAACTATTCACCGTTCAATGGCGAACGTTTGTTCTTTCTGTAATTAAGTATAACGTCCAAACATATGTTTGTCAATCACTTTTTCAAAAGAAGACGGAACAAGGAACGGCGCTCAGAGAAAGAGACCTTGATTCCTAAAGCTCTTCCTGTTCGAGGAGGTCTTTACAGGTATTGAGCATGTTCTGGCTTCCTACAGCGCACAGCGTCAGCCGGCTGCAAAGTTCATTCAATTGTTCTGCGAATTTGCGCAGTTCTTCGTTAGTTGCACGTAAAACCTCGCTGTATGCGGACTGCTGGTTTTCCGGTATAGAATCAATTTCCGCAATCTTTGGACATTCGCCGTGTGATGATTTGATATTCTAACATATTGTGATCATCATCGATGTATTGCTCATGACTATGATACAATATCCGCTGAGGATGACCAGCTCTGTCTTTTTCATTTTTCCATCTAACCATAGCGGAAGCCATCCAAAGAACGGCAAGCTGACTGAAAAATACCCGAAAGATAACTTAATGGAAGATGGACTGCGTATAAAATATATGTCTTCATTATAGGTCCTGGTTTATACTTTTTATGAAAGATTGGGAATTTATTGGTTGGTTTGACTGTAAAAGTGAATAAAGATATGGAAAAAAATCCCCTGCAAATTAATCAGTCCTAATTTGCAGGAGGAGGATTACGCAGGTATCCAATTTCCGATCCATTTTTGAGTTCTTGTATTGTATTGTCTCTTATGAACTTTTCCATCAATTATTTTATATCGCCAAACAATTTCATCAGCTCTGTATGACATTGTTTCTTTCATAGTTTCAGGCTGTTCATATGCTAAAGCTGGAACTTCTGCTAAAATTAGCAGAAAACATAACAGAAATACATTAAGAATTGGTTTAATATGTTTATTCATACGCCATTTACTCCTCTTTAATAATAGGAATATCAGAAAAAGACTCTTCTACAGAAGTTTGATCAATAGTGCTAAGATATTCATCATTTACGTATAAATGATACTCTCCTTTTTCTTTTATTAAGTAAGCATTATCAGGTGTGATAGAAAAAGTATCAGATTGAACTTCTTCTGGTATTTCGTGTGAAGCTGGCTCAAAAACAATAAACATTGAAAACATCAAAAGGGAAATCAAAAATAATGTTTGCACGCCATTAAAAAGGGTATGTCGTTTGGTTCTTTTTGCATCTAGCAATCGCTGAACTCGAATTTGCAACGAACCTTTTTCTACAAGAGATAAATCATAATGCACCTGGGAAACAGTTTTATTTGTGCCAGTGGCAAATGCTTTAGATACACGAAGGAGAGACTCAGCATAATCCAGCTTCTCTCTTTTATCAGAATTTTTTATAACTCTTTGATCTGTACATAATTCCAAAGCTAAATTTGCATCTCGTTTTAACAAATAAATACATGGATTCCACCAATGAAAACAAGATAAAACATCTAAAAGGAATTTAATCCAAAGGTCGTGATGACGATAATGTTCTAACTCGTGTAGAATAATAAATTTCAAATCCTCTTCAAGTATTCCTTTTTGAGGTAGAATTAATATAGGACGTATTACACCAAAAATCGATGCAGTTTTTTCTGGCGTAACTGCAATACGTAAAGAATGAATACCAGATTTTTTAATAAATCTTTTGTACACTTCTGAATCTTCCTCATTCAGAATATATTTTTTGAGCACAGACCGAACCGAAATACGTCTAGCAATAAACCGTGCCAAAAGTATCAATGATACTATAATCCAAATGCCAAATAAAATATCTGATGGCATAATGATCCGTCCAAAGAAATGAAAATGGTAATATAATATATCACCAATTTTCATTAGAATATTCTTAAAATAAATTGAATATGTGAATGGAAAATTAATACTGAACTGAAAAGTTTATTTCCACTTTAAATGGGCTAAAGTGGATTTTAGTCTTACGCTTATTTCTACTTCCATTC
>NZ_SPHM01000073.1:0-4965 GCF_005844125.1 Pseudoflavonifractor sp. BSD2780061688st1 E11 | reverse complement strand
AAAAACACATAAAAAGAAACCCCCAATTCCCCCATGAATGGGGGCTAGGGGGCTGAAGTGTCGAAGACACTTTTTTATGCCCGCAGGAAAGGAGGTGCAGCCGGAATGTATTTCACAAAGGGCAAGCAGCGGGCGTTTGAATTGCTCATGCAGCAGAAGCCGGGATTTGACCGCTATCAATCCGGTTGTGCCGGAGATGATGAAGATTGCGGCACTTGCCGTTTCTACCGCCCCGGGTGGAAATATGAGTTTTGCGTTTTCAAAGAGTGTCCCTATTGCCCCGGCAAAAGGACGCGGAAAACGCACGCCAGCATGGACAAATAGACGGGCAAAAGCCCTTGTGCCATGCGGCTTTGCAGACGCGAAAACGGCAAAGGGCATATTGCAATACCAAAACAGCCGAAAACGGCTTTCTAATTGTCCACGCATACCAAGAGAGGAAGTGAGGAAATATGGCAGTTTTCAGAGTGGAGCGAAATACGGGATATACCGTTATGAGCAACCACCACTTGCGAAACAAGGAATTGTCCTTAAAGGCAAAGGGCTTGTTGTCGCAAATGCTTTCGCTGCCCGAAGATTGGGATTATACCCTTGCGGGCTTATCCCATATCAACCGGGAGAAGATCGACGCAATCCGCGAAGCGGTAAAGGAACTCGAAAAAGCCGGATATATCGTGCGCAGCCGGGAGCGCGACGAAAAGGGACGCTTGCGGGGCGCAGATTACGTCATATACGAGCAGCCGCAGCCGCGAGAGCCGGAAGCAGCTACCAGCGGCGGACAGCCGCCTATATTGGATTTACCTACATTGGAAAATCCAACATTGGATAATCCAACGTTGGAAAAACCTACGCAGGAAAAACCTACGTTGGAAAATCCAACGCAATTAAATAAAGATATATTAAGTAAAGAACAATCAATTACTGATTTATCAAGTACCGATTCCATTCCTTTCCATTCCCTAAACCCCTTGCCCTTTGCGCATGGCGAAGCGGCTACGCCGCCGGAAAGGAAAAGAACGGAAGCGAAAAGCAATAGCGCAGTAGAGATTTACAGGGAGATTATCAAGGACAATATCGAATACGACCATCTCATTCAAAACTGCAAAATTGACAAAGACCGTTTGGACGAGATTGTTGACCTTATGCTGGAAACCGTCTGCACAGCCCGAAAGACAATCCGTATTGCCGGGGACGACTACCCCGCCGAATTGGTGAAATCCAAGTTTTTGAAGCTGAACAGCAGCCATATTGAGTTTGTTTTGGATTGCATGAGGGAGAACACAACCAAAGTGCGCAACATCAAGCAGTATCTAAAAGCGGTGCTGTTCAACGCGCCGAGTACCATTGACAGCTACTATACCGCCCTTGTCAATCACGACTTATACGGCGGCGAATGAGCATAGCCGCACTTTACCGGGAAAGGAGTTGATACCTTGCAGGAGGAAGTAACCCAAAAAACGATTGCCCTATACGTCAAAGTGGGAAAAGGCGCGGCGCGGCTTACCGAACAGGCGTTACAGAAAGCAATCCAAAAGTTTTTGGAGCAGAAAAGCAAACCCGCGCATGGGAAACAGACCATGCGGCAGCTTATGAAGCAGAACGCGGGTGTTTCCAACATCGAGATCACCGACAGCAATATTAAAGCCTTTGAGAGTACGGCGAAGAAATACAACATAGATTTTTCGCTAAAAAAGGTTAAGGGCGAGCAGACCCGTTACCTTGTGTTTTTCAAAGGCCGGGACGCGGACGTTATGACCGCAGCGTTTCAAGAGTTTTCCGCAAAGAAGCTGAACCGGGAGAAAAAGCCCTCTATCCGCAAAGCCCTTGCCGCTGCAAAGGACAAGGCGAAGCAGCTTAACGCCGCCCGCGACAAGGTAAAGAAAATGGACAGGGGGCGCGAGATATGAAGCAGATCAACTACAAAAAGCTGATACTTCCGAATATCCCCTATGTGTTCTTTGTCTATCTCTTTGATAAAGTCGGACAGGCGGTGCGGCTTGCCCCCGGCGCGGATATTTCTGCAAAGATACTGAATATCACACAAGGATTTTCCGCAGCCTTTGAAAACGCCTTGCCGAGCGTTTACCCGTTGGATTTGCTTGTCGGCATTGTCGGTGCGGTGATTATCCGCTTGATAGTCTATGTCAAAGGGAAAAACGCGAAGAAATACCGCAAGGGCGCGGAGTACGGCTCTGCCCGATGGGGAAACGCCGAAGATATAAAGCCCTACATAGACCCGGATTTCCAAAACAACATCATTTTGACGCAGACGGAACGGCTTACCATGAACAGCCGCCCGAAGCAGCCGAAGTACGCGAGAAATAAGAACGTCGTCGTGATCGGCGGCAGCGGCAGCGGAAAAACAAGATTTTTTGTCAAACCTAATCTAATGCAGCTTCATTCCTCTTACGTCTTAACCGACCCGAAAGGTACGGTTTTGATTGAGTGCGGGAAGCTGCTGCAACGGGCGGGCTACCGCATTAAGGTACTGAATACGATTAACTTCAAAAAATCTATGCACTACAACCCCTTTGTGTATATCCGCAGCGAGAAAGATATTTTGAAGCTGGTAAATACGTTGATAGCGAATACCAAAGGTGAGGGAGAAAAAAGCGCGGAGGATTTTTGGGTAAAGGCAGAACGGCTTTTGTATTGCGCGTTGGTGGGCTACATCTGGTACGAAGCCCCCGCCGAGGAAATGAACTTTATTACCCTGTTGGAACTTATCAACGCCAGCGAAGCCCGCGAGGACGACGAGGAATATCAAAGCCCCGTCGATTTGCTGTTTGCCGACTTGGAAGAACGCGACCCCGACCATTTCGCGGTGAAGCAGTACCGAAAATATAAATTGGCGGCGGGCAAAACCGCAAAATCAATCCTCATTTCTTGCGGTGCGAGGCTCGCTCCTTTTGATATAAAGGAATTGCGCGATCTTATGTCCTACGACGAATTAGAACTTGACACGTTAGGCGACAGAAAAACAGCTTTGTTTTTGATTATGAGCGATACGGACAGCACGTTTAATTTTGTTATCGCTATGCTGCAATCGCAGTTATTTAATCTCTTGTGCGACAAGGCCGACGACGAATACGGCGGCAAGCTGCCGGTTCATGTTCGCTGCCTGTTAGACGAGTTTGCAAACATTGGACAAATCCCGCAGTTTGAAAAATTGATTGCCACAATCCGCAGCCGGGAAATCTCGGCTTCTATCATTCTGCAATCGCAGAGCCAGCTAAAAGCCATTTACAAGGACGCGGCAGAAATCATACTTGACAATGCCGACAGCACCTTGTTTTTGGGAGGGCGCGGGAAAAATGCAAAGGATATTTCGGAGAACTTGGGACGTGAAACAATCGACAGTTTCAACACTTCCGAAAATCGCGGCACGCAGGTTTCTCATGGCCTCAATTATCAGAAATTGGGAAAGGAGTTGATGACACAGGACGAAATCGCAGTTATGGACGGAGGAAAATGTATTTTGCAGTTGCGCGGCGTGCGCCCCTTTTTCAGCGATAAGTACGATATAACGCAGCACCCGAACTACAAATACCTTTCCGACTTCGACAAGAAAAACGCTTTTGACGTTGAACGGTATATGTCCACCCGTCCGGCAATCGTAAAGCCCGACGAACCCTTTGACATATACGAAATAGATTTGTCCGACGAGGACGCAGCCGCCGAATAAAAACGGCGGCATTTTTATTTCCAACAACATTTTTTGAGCCGTTTTAGCGGCAGAAAGCGAGGTTTATATGGATTTTTTCAACAGCGCAGTTGACGTATTGCAGACTTTGGTAATCGCGCTTGGCGCAGGACTTGGCATTTGGGGCGGCATTAACCTCATGGAGGGGTACGGCAACGATAACCCCGGCGCGAAGTCGCAGGGCATGAAACAGTTGATGGCGGGCGGCGGCGTTGCCCTTATCGGCCTTACCCTTGTCCCGCTGCTCTCCGGCCTGTTTGGATAATGCCACAAACTAACACTACCCGCCGCGCTCTCCCGCTTCACGCGGGAGGGCGCGGGAAAGGAGGGATTAGCTTTTGATATGGCAGATGATTGAAGATTGGTTTCGCGGCATTTTGACAGACGGAATACTCTCTAATCTCTCCGGGCTGTTCGACAGCGTAAATACAGAGGTTGGAGAAATCGCAACGCAAGTCGGCACAACCCCCGCCGGGTGGAACGCGGGCATATTCAATATGATACGCAGCCTATCGGAAAACGTCATTGTGCCGATTGCGGGCGTTATCATTACCTTTGTCATGTGCTACGAACTAATCCAGCTTGTAATTGAGAAAAACAATCTGCACGATCTCGACACTTGGATTTTCTTCAAGTGGATTTTCAAAACCTTTGTTGCGGTGCTGCTGGTAACAAATACTTGGAACATCGTCATGGGCGTATTTGACATTACACAGAGCGTCGTCAACGACAGCGCGGGCGTTATCATATCCGACACAAGCATAGATATTGCAACCGTTATCACCGATATAGAAGCAAAGCTGGACGCTATGAGCGTCGGCGGGCTTTTGGGGCTATGGTTTCAATCACTCTTTGTGGGGCTTACCATGAAAGCGTTGTCTATCTGTATCATGCTGGTGGTGTACGGGCGCATGATTGAAATATACCTTGTAACGAGTATCGCCCCTATCCCCGTTGCGACAATGGTAAATCGTGAATGGGGCGGCATGGGACAGAACTACTTAAAATCCTTGCTTGCCCTCGGTTTTCAGGCTTTTCTAATTCTTGTGTGCGTCGGTATTTATGCGGTTTTGATACAGACAATCGCAGCAACCGATGACATATCCGGCGCGATCTGGTCTTGCATGGGCTATACCGTCCTCTTGTGTTTTACGCTTTTCAAAACGGGAAGCCTTGCAAAATCCGTATTTAATGCCTCGTAAAAAATAAGACCGATAAATTCTGCTGAAGCCGGTTTTTACACCATGTTTAGCAAGAAAGTA
>NZ_SPHM01000072.1:0-5197 GCF_005844125.1 Pseudoflavonifractor sp. BSD2780061688st1 E11 | reverse complement strand
GTAAAAAAATACAACCCAAAGGCTGTATTTTCAATATATTTTTCAGTTGTTAGAATGGAGAAAGTGGCAAAGTCGGGCGGACAGGCGCTTTCAGCGCACCGGTATATCCATCACATTTCCCTCATCTGCGGAAAGCCATTCCCGTCCGGTCTTTCCCGGTTCAAATTCTTTGTTATAACTTCCAAACGCCATGCTGTCCACCAGCCGGCTCCGGTAATGGCCTCCACGGAATCTGCCGATCAGGCTGCACAGAATCTCTCCTGCCAGAAGCAGCGGGTACGGCTGATACCCGGTCCCCATGATAACGGCTCCATCAAGTTCACTTCCATATTTCTGGATATACTGCCGCAGTAGAAAAGATCCCATACTATGGCCGATCATAAAATACGGGCAGTCCGGATATCTCTTCTTTGTCGCCAGATACAATTTTCGGATATCTCCAATGACACATTCATTTCCCTGCTTCTCCGGGAAATAGCCGTAGTCTTCCTCCGAAAAAATGGATTTCCCATGCCCCAGATGGTCGTGTCCGGTGACATAATATCCCTTCCCGCAAAGCCAGAACGCAAATTCTTCGTACCGGTCAATATATTCTGCCATGCCGTGGCAGATCTGGATCACCGCTTTCACCTTCAGGCTCTCCGGCTTCCACGCCACGGCATGAATCTTTGTCCTTTTGTCACAGGATAAGTAAAAAGTTTCCCTTTTCATTCACATCCTACCTGTCTTCCAGTTTCACATATTCCTTATGTCCCGCCAGTGCTTTGTAAGCCGGACGGATAATCTTATCTACATTTTTCAATTCTTCAAGACGATGCGCGCTCCATCCGACAATACGTGCCGCTGCAAAGATTGGTGTATAGAGTGCAGGCGGAAGATCCAGCATACTGTATACAAGGCCGCTGTAGAAGTCCACATTGGCATTAACACCTTTGTAGATCTTTCTCTTCTCCCCGATGATCTGCGGGCCAAGACGCTCCACGAGTTCATAGAGTGCATACTCCTTTTCGTATCCTTTTTCTTTGGCAAGTTTCTCCACAAATACTTTGAAGATCTCTGCTCTTGGGTCAGAAATCGAGTAGACTGCATGTCCCATTCCGTAAATCAGTCCCTTTTTATCAAAGGCCTGCTTATCCAGAAGCCGTGACAGGTAGTCTCTTACTTCGTCCTCGTCCGTCCAGTCTTTCAGATGGCTCTTCATATCCTCAAACATCTGCACAACCTTGATATTGGCCCCGCCGTGTTTTGGTCCTTTCAGAGACGCCATCGCCGCTGCCATCGTAGAATAGGTGTCTGTTCCTGATGAGGTAACGACATGTGTTGTAAAGGTAGAATTGTTACCACCGCCATGATCCATATGAAGCACAAGTGCCATATCCAGAATTCTTGCCTCCAGATCCGTATATTTCCGGTCTTCCCGAAGCATCATCAGGATGTTCTCCGCTGTGGAAAGCTCCGGCTTCGGCGCATAGATAAAAAGATCTTCTCCCATCTTATAATTATACGCATGATAGCCGTACACCATCAACATAGGGAACTGGCTGATCAGATTGAGACACTGTCTCAGTACATTCGGAATACTTGTATCATCCGCCTTGTCATCGTAAGAATACAGCTGAAGAATGCTCCTGGAAATACTGTTCATCATATCAGGGCTTGACGCTTTCATGATCACGTCCCGCACGAAATTCGGCGGAAGCGTTCTTCTCTCTACCAGAAGTTCATGAAAATCTTCCAGCTGCTTTTCTGTCGGCAGTTCTCCGAACAGAAGCAGATATGCAATCTCCTCGAAGCCATAATGATTCGAAGCCAGAAATCCTCCCACCAGATCTTTAATATTATATCCCCGGTAGTAGAGGCTTCCCGGGCAAGGTACTTCTTTTCCGTCCACAATCTCTTTTGCATGAACATCCGAGACATTTGTAAGTCCGGCAAGAACACCTTTTCCGTTTAAATCACGCAGTCCTCTTTTTACCTCGTATTTGGTAAAAAGTTCTTTGTCGATTGCGTTGTTCTTTTCACTCAAATCGGCAAGTTCCTGAATTTTCGGTGTAATCTCAAATAACGCTTCGTCTACTGTTTTGGCCATAAGCTGCTCCTCCTTTACGTCTTGATTTTATGTCAGAGTCCTAGTTTGACGATGGGAAATACGGTCTTAATACACCTGCCACGTTACTCAGCGGCATCGTCTGAAGCCAGACATGTCCCGGTCCCGTAACCACCGTGTTAAACAGGCCTTCTCCTCCAAATACCATATTTTTAATGCCAGGGACGGTCTGAATCTCGATTCCGCAGGAAGCCGACATTGCAGCCAGGTATCCGGTATCAATAACAATCTGCTGATCCGCCCTGAGTTCGTACTCTACCACATGTCCGTCAAACTCGGCAAAAACGATCCCCTGTCCTGACACTCTCTGCATGATAAAACCTTCACCTCCGAAAAGTCCTGAAGCCACCTTTTTCTGGAAATGGATACTCAGTTCCACTCCAGCCTCAGAGGCAAGAAATGCGCTTTTCTGCAGAATATACTCCTGGCCCGGGCCGACTTCAAATGCCTTGATCGAGCCAGGAAAACTGGATGCAAACGCAATCATGCCGTTTCCATGCTCTGCAGTATAAACATTCTGGAAAATCGAATCTCCGGAAAACATTCTTCCAAATGCCTTTCCAATACCTCCGCGGGCTCCGGATTCCATCCGCATATTCGGTGACATCCAGCTCATCGCGCCCCGCTCTGTCACCATCTTTTCACCATCTTCCAGGTGGCAGATTACTACCGGCAGTGTCTCTCCCTTAATCTCATAACGCATCTCATTACCTCCTTTTCTGTGCTTTTATGCAAGCATCTCATTAATTTTATTGGCAAGTCCGGCAAACTCCTCCAATGTCAGAGCCTCTCCTCTGACACCGGCACCCTTTCCAAGACTTTCCACCGCCTCTGTGATCTGCTCTTTTGTAATAGTGATCTCAGGCGAATTGTTCAGACCGTTTACCAACGTCTTTCTCCTCTGGTTAAAAGACGCCCGGATAATCTGGAACATCAGTTTTTCATTGTCCACCTGTACCGGCGGCACTTCGTGCCTCGTCAGGCGGATCACCGCCGACCCCACATTCGGCCTTGGCATGAAACAGTTCGGCGGCACATTAGCCGCAATATACGGTTCGGCATAATACTGAACTGCCAGCGAAAGCGCTCCATAATCCTTGCTTCCCGGACCGGCCTGCATCCGCTCCGCAACTTCCTTCTGCACCATGACGGTCACCGAAGCCAGCGGCACCTGACTCTCAAACAGACTCATAATAATCGGAGTCGTAATATAATAAGGCAGGTTTGCAACTACCTTGATCGGCCTGCCGCCGTTTCTTTGTTCTGCGAGGCCCGCAATATCTACTTTAAGGATGTCATCATGTATCACTTCTGCATTTGGGAATCCGGAAAGAGTATCCTGTAGAATGGGAATCAAAGCCTTATCGATCTCTACAGCGACCACTTCTCTCGCTGCCTGCGCCAGATACTGAGTCATCGTTCCGATGCCCGGTCCGATTTCAAGAACAAAGTCATCTTTCGTAATCTCAGCTGCGCGTATAATCTTGTCCAGAACGTGGGTATCGATCAAAAAGTTCTGTCCGAACTTTTTCTGAAAATTGAAATGATATTTCTGCAGTACCGCGATGGTATTCTGCGGATTTCCTAAAAAAGGATCTGTCATAAACTTTCCTCACTTTACTACTTTATTTAGTATAACATACTTCACTTCTGCAAATTGTTAAAATATTATGAAAAGTATATTAATTTTGCATTATTTTCAGTCTGTTTTATTACCGTTTCTTTGTCAATTCCTTTGATTTCTGCAATCTGCTGTGCCACAAAGTGAATATTCCGGGAGTCATTTCTCCTGCCCCGGTTCGGTTCCGGCGCCAGATATGGACAGTCTGTTTCCAGTACGAGCTTCTCCAGCGGAATCTCCTTTACAATCTCTTTAAGTTTTCTTCCGTTTTTAAACGTAACCACTCCGCCTACTCCGATGGAAAATCCCATCTTAACATATTCTTTTGCCATTTCCCTGGAATAGGAAAAACAGTGAATGATGCCGCCCAGCCCCTTTGCGTGCTCCTTCATGATCTCCATCGTATCTTCCGCCGCATCCCGGCTGTGAATATTGACCGGAAGCCCCGTCTCTCTGGCCAGATTAAGCTGCCGGATAAACCAGTGCTTCTGCACCTCTCTCGGCTCCGTATCCCAGTGGTAATCGAGCCCGATCTCGCCGACCGCCACGACCTTTTCCTTCCGGCACATCTGCCGCAGCTCTTCCATGGCCTCCTCATTCAACTCCCCGACATGGTCCGGGTGCACGCCAGCAGCCGCATAGACAAACGGGTACTTCTCTGCCAGCCGTACTGCATCCCGGCTGGACTGCATGGACGCTCCGATCTCTACGATCGTTCCCACACCGGCGTCCGCCATTCCGGCCAGAAGCTCATCCCGGTCCTCGTCAAACTGCTCATCGCCATAATGCGCATGTGTATCAAAAATCATTGTTTCCACTCCTTAAAATCCAACAAGATGGTTGTATTATAATTTAAAACATACTATAATTCAAATAGAATATCAATAGGAGGGACTTTACAATGCAGGTATATGACAAGGTAAACAAAACCGAGCTTACCGCCGACACCGAAGAGCTGATCAAGCTGATGGCTCCGGGCGGACGCCAGGTTGACTTATATCTGAAAGAGAAAAAATCCGACGAGGACGGATACATGACATGGGACGTAGAGCACTGGTCCAGCGTAGACGGAAGACGTTTCATCCGCTGCTATTCTCTGGAGGGCCGCGTATTAAGCGAATCCACAGGCCACAACATCTACGACCTGAAGAATGAATTCAAGCCGGAAGAAGCAGAGAAAGTAGAACTCAGCTAAAAGTTACTCAGCAAAAGCATCGGCGCACCGGGAGCATGTCTCCCCGGTGCGCCAGTTTCGTTATGTGGTTTTAGCCAGTTAAGCGTGGAGGAATTTTTCGCGTTCTGAAAAACAGAGGCACACTTAATAGACTAACGCCTCATTAATCTGTAGATGCTGGTTCCGAAAACCGGTATCTCCTTGAAATGGCTTCTATATGAATATTCTGCGGTGGCAGAGCCACCCAATCTCATGAAATAGAGCCACCGGATCCGTTAGCGAGAGCCAGTCGTCC
>NZ_SPHM01000071.1:0-5852 GCF_005844125.1 Pseudoflavonifractor sp. BSD2780061688st1 E11 | reverse complement strand
CATTTCGGCTTGTATTTACTACAAAATATATGAACTTTTCAAGGTGCTATAGACAGGCTTTTGACCCCAATATCATATAATTTTTATATACAGTTTATTGATTCCTGAGAAAAATGCGGTAAAATAGAATTCATAAAAATATTAAGACAGGTTGTGTAGAAAAATGAAAGATAAGTTTTTACGCTTTATGTACGGCCGCTACGGCGTTGACCAGTTTTCAAAATTCCTGGTGATAACAGGGATCATTTTTTTACTGTTATCCGGATTTACCCGATACGGCGGAATTCTATATCTGTTTTCGCTTGCCGTTTTAATTTATTCCTATTTTCGAATGTTTTCACGAAACCATTCCAAACGTTACGCTGAAAATCAGCTCTATTTGAAATACACGGCCGGGATCCGGAAAAAGTTTTCCGCCATCCGTTACGGTCTCAGTCAGAGAAAACACTATCACATATATAAGTGTCCTTCCTGCGGACAGAAAATCCGGATTCCCCGCGGAAAAGGCAGGATCGAAATCCGGTGTCCGAAATGTAATGCCCATTTTATTAAGAAAAGCTGAGAAAGGAGGGCCATTATCATGCTTGATTATATGGTTCTGTATCAAAGTGAAACCGGCAACACAAAAAAACTTGCCACATCCATTTTTGCCGCCCTTCCTGGAATGGCAAAAGATCTCAGAAGTATCGATGAACTGAACGGTCTGCCGGATGCAGCCACTTATTTTGTCGGTTTTTGTGTCCACCGTGGCACCTGCAGCCTTGAGGTTGGAAATCTGCTTTCTTCCATCTCCGGAAAGAATGTCGCTTTATTCGGCACATGCGGGGCCGGTAATGTGGATAACTACTATAAAAACATCGAAAACAGTGCCCGGATCTGGCTCGAAGATGACAATCTCTATCTGGGCGGATTCTTCTGTCAGGGCAAGATGCCTGTGCAGATTCGCCAGAAATACGAGTCCATGTTAAATGGAGATCAGGCTCACGATCACCATCTGAAGCTTCAGCTGTCAAATTTTGATGAAGCGATGATTCATCCGACAAAAGATGATCTTACACGCGCCGCGGATTTTGCAAAAAACTGCCTCAGCCGTCTTTAAAGATGGCCGAGGCTTTCTTTTTTATTTATAGAATCATCAGATCTTTCGGGAAGTGCGTCAGTGTCTCTGCACCGTTTTCCGTAATCAGTACCGTATCCTCGATACGGACACCTCCCCATCCTGGAATATAGATTCCCGGTTCCATGGTAATCACGCAGCCAGGCTGCATTATTTTCGTACCATACATTCCAAGGAACGGCTCTTCATGAAGGTCCAGCCCTACTCCATGTCCCATTCCGGAATAATAATACTCTTCATACTTTTTCACCACTTTCCGAATCTCCGTGTCCGGTTTGGAAGCAACAATTCCCGGTCCCATGTTCCGTACTCCTGTTTCCTGCGCTTCGCGTACCAGTTCATAAATTTCTTTTTGCTGTTCAGATACATGTCCTACCGCAAACGTACGGGTCGTATCGGAAATATATCCGTTGTATTTCGCACCATAGTCAACAAGAACAAAATCGCCTTCTTCGACCTTCCTGTCTCCCGGCTTTCCGTGGAGCAGGGATGTCTTGGCCCCGGAAATCAGAATCGTCTCAAATCCAATATCCTGTGCCCCGTGCATCTTCATGCTGAATTCCAGACGCGCGCACAGCTCTCTTTCCGTAACGCCCGGTTTGATATACGGAACCAGCTCTTCCAGAGCTTTATCCGCAATCTCGCAGGCAATTCTTGTATTGGCCACTTCTTCTTCGCTCTTTACATACCGCAGCTCTTCCACAATGTTTCTCGTTCCGGTCAGTTCAATCCGATGCTCTGAAAGAAGTCTGTGGATTTCTTCATATTTATCATAGGTTGTAAAGCATTCCTCAAATCCCAGTCTCCGGATTCCCGACTTGACGCAGATGCTTTCCACGGCCTTTGGGATACTCCTGCCACAGTTATGCCAGTTGACAACCTCAAAGTCCGGGCAGGACTGCTCTGCCAGCTCTGTAAAGCGGCTGTCCGTAATGAGATAATTCCCCTGCGGGCAGATCAGTGCATATGCCAGCTCATCCGGATATCCACTGATGTATTTAACATTGGCCTCTTTTGTGATATAAATACCGTCCAGACCCTGTTCTTTTAAAATCTCAAGTACTTTTTCTATTTTCTCCATCACGAAGCTCCTTATCCCCAGATCATTCCGATTCCTGCTTCTTTTGCTTTGTCATAGATTGCTTTTGCCGCAATCAGGTCCTGTGTTGCCACACCGACTGTCTCAAACACAATAATTTCTTCATCGTTTTCACGCCCCGGAATTTCTCCTTTAATCAGCTGTCCCAGATCGCCTGTAAAATCCTCTTTTGTGATGATTCCTTCATCCAGCGGAATCAGAATGTCTCCGGATTCGGAAAGTACCGCTTCCTCAGAATCAAAATAGATTTTGGACGCTCTCGGAAGAATGGCCGGATCCATCTCCTGCATATGCGGCTGATAAGCTCCTACGCAGCTGATCGTTGCTCCCGCCTTTACTTTGGAAGCATCAAACACCGGTCTGGAGGACGGAGTTACCGTCACAAGAAGATCTGCACCTTCTACCGCTTCATCAGAAGATGCTGCCGCAACGATTCTGGCACCATATGATTTTAATTCTTCATTCATCTGCTCCGCGAAGGCTTTTGTCCGTTCCGGATTCATGTCATACACACGGACCTCTTCCAGATCTCTTACTGTCACCATTGCCTCCAGCTGAGTCGCTGCCTGTCCTCCTGTTCCGATCAGCGCGCCGACACGGCAGTCTTTCTTTGCAAGAAGATCAAATGCGGCTCCTGTAGCTGCTCCTGTACGAAGCTGTGTCACATAAGTTCCGTCCAGCACGGCCTCCACAATTCCAGTTGTTCCATCAATCAGAAAGACCTGTGCCGGTGATGACGGAAGCCCACGGTCAATATTGTGCGGGAAAATATTCACTACTTTTAAGGAAGCTGTATCCATCTCTTCCACATAAGCAGGCATAAAAAGGAAACTTCCGTCATATTTCGGCGCCTGAATGTTTGTGCGGATCGGTGAATCACATTTTCCCTCCACTACAAGCTGAAACGCTTTTTTGTCCGCTTCCACGGCGTCTTTCATGGTAAATACTTTTTTGATATCTTCTCTTGATAATAATAACATTTCTGAACCTCCTGTTCTCCTTGTATCCTATCGTTTAAAGCGCGCATCCAGTCCCCACGGCTGCATAGCGCCTCCCTCTTCTGCCGGTCTGCACATTTTTGCGTAAATATTCAGACATCCTTTTTCCTCTTTCAACGGCGGACATACCCAGTTTGCCTTTCTTCTTTCCAGTTCTTCATCGGAAACAAGCAGATTGACCTCTCCATTTGGAATATCGATCACGATTTCATCCCCATTTTCCACAAGTGCGATCGTTCCTCCATCGTATGCTTCCGGTGATACATGCCCGATAATTGCACCATAGTTAAATCCTGAGAATCTGGCGTCCGTGATCAGCCCCACGCTCTTGTGCAGTCCCAGTCCGATCAGGGCATCGATGCTCAGCATCAGTTCCTTCATGCCAGGAGCCCCTTTACATCCTTCATAACGAATGACAATGATGTCACCCGGTACGATTTCTCCTGCCTGGATTGCCTCAAACGCCGGACGGTCGCCTTCGAATACTTTTGCTTTCCCTTTCAGATATTTCACTTCTTCGTATACGGCTGTCGGACGGACAATCGCACCGTTCGGTGAAAGGTTTCCTCTTAAGATCTTCAGTCCCGGCTCATGGAATAACGGACGTTCCAGAGAATGAATAACTTCATTTTCTTTTGGCGTTACCTTGGAAAGGAGCTCTTTCCATGTGCAGCCGTACATACTCGGAGCATCGGTAAACAATTTGCTCTCCAGCATCTTCATCACATTCATAACACCGCCTGCGTAGTGGAAATCCACAACAGTATACGGGCCGCTCGGTACTACTGCATTGATGCAGTAAATTTCATCTGCGTATTTTTCAAAATCTTCCAGAGTCAGTTTGATTCCCAGTTCATATGCGTAGGAAAGAATGTGAAGAACCGCATTGGTGGATCCAGCCACGGCCATATCAAACATAATCGCATTGAGAAGCACTTCTTTCGTGATCAGATCTGAAGGTTTTCTGCCTTCTTTTGCCATCTTTACCGCGTATTTTCCGGCTTCTCTTGCTCTGCGGAGCTTTGCGTTGTCGGATGCAGGGATCGTAGACGTACCCGGAAGCACCAGATTCAGCACCTCTCCAAGCATCTGCATGGTATTTGCTGTTCCCATGGACGGACATGCACCAAAGGACGGACAGACATTGTCTTCCATGTCCATCAGCTCTTCTTCTGTAGCGCCTGAAAATCTTGCGGAATCCAGATCCGCTTCCACCACGGTTTTCCCGCAGTACTGTCCCGGCTGCATGGAACCGCCCGTCACGATCATGGACGGAATGTCCAGACGCATTGCCGCAAGGTAACATCCGGCAATGATATTATCACAGGATGCGACCATAACAAGACCATCGAAATTGTGTACGCGTGTAACAAATTCCACGGACATTGCCACGATGTCCCGTCCAACCTGTTCGTATTTCAGTTCTTCTGCTCCGTTTGCGATGTTTCCGCAGGTTGCCGGAATTCCGAATTCCACCGGCACTCCTCCTGCTGCCCAGATTCCTTCTTTTACCGCTTCAGCGATCTGTCTTAAGTGGGCAGATCCCGGAGATCCTGACATATATGAATTCGGAACTCCGATATGCGGTTTCTTACGGATGTCCTCGTCGGAATACCCTGCCGCTTTCATCATAACTCTTCTGTGCGCCGCCTCGGCGCCATTCCAGTATTCTGTTCCCATAATTTCCTCCTGTCTGCGCTTTGCTTTCTCTTCAATCTCTTGACAAATAAATTGCCTTTGATGATAATAATAAAATAGAAACTGCAATTTCTGAATTAATATTTTTTAAATATACTATTCGGTTTTGCTTATATCTGCATTTGCATTATAGAAAATCATTTTAATTCATTTTTTCTAATATGAACCATCAAGAAATCGAATGGAAGGTGAATCATGAACAAGTATCAGACCATTTTAAGCGTCTGCGAAACACGCAGCATCTCCAAAACCGCCGCTTTGCTGAACTATACCCAGTCGGCGGTCAGCCAGACGATCAAAAATTTTGAAAAAGAGCTGGGGCTTGAACTTTTCATCCGTTCCAAAAACGGTATGGAACTGAAATCCGACATGGCCTGGATCAAAGAGTCTCTTCGGACCATTTGCGAGGCCGAAAACCAGATTGCACGGACCGCCGCTTCTCTTTCCACTCTGGACAGCGGCCTGATCCGCATCGGCACGATCCAGAGCATTTCCTATCACTGGCTGCCGGGCATTATCAAAGATTTTTCTGAAGAATATCCGAACATTCTTTTCCAGCTTACGATCGGCGGCTTTGGCGAACTGAAGGAAAAACTGATGGGCAATGAGCTGGACTGCATTTTCGTGTCCGAATTCTCCGTTCCGGGACTGCCGTTTGTACCACTTGGAAGTGATGAACTGATGCTCGTCACACCCCTTTCGCATCCTCTTGCAAGTCACCTGTCCGTCTCCCTGGCAGACGTCAACAACCAGGACTTCATTCTGTCCGCAGACGGTCTGGACTACGAAACCGGCAAAATCTTCGAGCTGAACCAGATTTCTCCAAACATCCGCTATCAGCTGAATGAAGATTTTACAACATTGAAAATGGTAGAACAGGGCTTTGGCATTACCATTCTTCCAAAACTGCTTCTCCACAACGCCCCGTTTGAAGTCTGCA
>NZ_SPHM01000070.1:0-8385 GCF_005844125.1 Pseudoflavonifractor sp. BSD2780061688st1 E11 | reverse complement strand
CAGGGTAGCCAAGCCGGGAAGGGATAAACGCTGAAGGCATCTAAGCGTGAAGCCCCCCTCAAGATGAGATATCCCATGCGAAAGCAGTAAGACCCCTTGAAGACGACGAGGTAGATAGGGCAGAGGTGGAAGTGTGGCAACACATGGAGCTGACTGTTACTAATAGGTCGAGGGCATAACCAAGGAATGGTGGATAGGAAAAAGCAGGATGACAGAAACGTGGACTTATATGTGGTTTTGAAGGTACACAAAAAGAAACACCTGAAAAGGTGTGTTTCTTTGTATCTGAAATAGAATATAGGGGATTGGTCAAATGGTATGACAGGAGTCTCCAAAACTCTTAGCGGGAGTTCGATTCTCTCATCCCCTGCTGAAAAACCGCCGAAATTCGGCGGTTTTTTCATGTCTGATTTTAAAATAGAACACAAGGTAGAACACAATATAAACATGTCTTTATGTTAGAACTATAATTGTTTTAATTTCACCACTATACATCCCAGCAAAAAGGCAATTACAAAGGCAAGAAGATGAATTACAAGTGTAGAAATATTTCCTGAAAAAAGCGGAATATTACCTAAGATCGCATAGCCGAGCATCCAGCTTGTCTCGACTGTGTTTGGACGAAAGCATCAGGACAAACCTCCGGGTATATACTTGAGAACTTATTGTTTCTTCAATCCTTTCTATATTCAGCCTATAATAATAGACAAGAAAGGAGAGTGTGGTCAGCAGAATAAGATCCCACAGTCTACTTTGGGCTATTGGATCCGAAAGATTCAGTCAGAAGCACCAGGAAAAGAACCTGCATCTGATCTGGTGTTCACAAAGCTGCCTTCGGAACAAGAGCTGCAGTTGAACTCTAGGACAGGAAATCATTCTGTTACGATCCTTCTTCCGGAAAATATCCGGATTGAAATTGGCGCTGACTGCTCAGCCAGGATACTGACTACGCTCTTGCAGGCGTTGAAGAACTATGCTTGATTTCTCTGGAAGCACAACCGTCTATCTGGCGTGTGGAGTGACCGATCTCCGTAAAAGCTATACCGGTTTGGCCGCAATTATCAAACTGAAATTCCATCTCGATCCGTACTCCCGCTGTATGTTCGCGTTCTGCAATCGCAGACGCACATTGATCAAGATTCTCCAGTGGGACGGCTCCGGATTCTGGATCCTGATGAAACGTCTGGAGCGGAATGCCTTCCATTGGCCGGACACACCGGATGAACTGCGGAAAGTGACTCTCAAAGAGATCCACTGGCTGTGCGATGGATCCGGTTTTTACAGAAGAACAACTGAACAGGATGGACAGGGAGGACATGCTCTCTTTGCTGAAGATTATGCAGGAGCATCGTCAAAAGCAGGAAGAAACGCTGCAGAAGCAGGAATCAAGGATCCAGATCCTGGAATAGAAAACAAAGGAACTGGAATTCCTGAACGCAATGCTCTTTGACCGCCTTACTCTTGCTCAGAGGAAACGCTTTGGCACATCCAGTGAAAAATATGCGGACGGGTATATCCAGCTGAATCTTTTTAACGAGGCAGAGCGGGAAGCAGACCTGAATGCCCCGGAACCGGACCTGGCAGAGATCCATCCGTCTTCTTACAAAAGAAAAAAACGTTCCGGAAAAAAGGAAGAAGACCTTTCCTCCTTTGAGACAACCGAAGTGATCGAGTACAAGCTGACGGGAGACGACCGTTACTGCCCGGACTGCAATACGAAATATAAGGTTGTCACAAAGGAAAGAGTCAAAAGACTGAAATTCATTCCCGCGAGGTTTGAAGTTGTGGAGGAAGTGATTTTTGTGTACAGCTGTCCGAAATGCGGGGCTATGAAACGGCCGGAAAAAGCGCCGTCACTCCTGAAAGAAAGTGCTGCAACCCCGTCCCTTGTTGCAGGCATCATGAATGCCAAGTATGTAAACGGGATGCCGCTTGCGCGTCAGGAACGGGAATTCGCCCGGTACGACCTGAATCTTTCCACAAAGACCATGGCGAACTGGATCATCCAATGTGCAGACCGGTATCTGCAGCCGCTCTATGATCTGATGAAAGAAGAGCTGCTCCGGAGTAACTATTTGCACGGAGACGAAACCAGAATGCAGGTGATCGATGAGCCGGATCAGAAGGGTTCCACCCAGAACTGGATGTGGGTCTATCTCACGGATGAATACAGCGGCTCTCCGCGGATGGTCCTCTTCCAATACGAAAGAACCCGTGCCGGATATCATTCGGCGGAATTCCTTGGAGATCAGTTTGAGGGATCTTTCACCTGCGATGGTTATCAGGCATACCACAATCTCCCGGAAAGGATCACTGTGACGGGATGCATGGCCCATGCGAGACGCAGATTCGATGAAGCCCTGACGGCCTTGAAAAAGGATTTCACCAAAGAACAGTTGAAGGAGACAACCGCATATCAGGCACTGGCACGGATCGGGATGCTCTATAAGATTGAAGAGATGATCCGTGACAAGACGCCGGAAGAACGGTATGAAGAGCGTCAAAAGCAGGCGAAGCCGCTTTTAGAGGCTTTCTTTGGGTGGCTTCATACACTGGAGGATTCCGTAGACCGGTCTTCATTGATCGGCGAAGCTGTCCTGCATACCCTGAACCAGAAAGTTTATCTGAGGAGATATCTGGAAGACGGACACTTAAGCATTGATAATCTGGCGGCAGAACGGCCGCTGAAAAACTTTGCGACAGGGCGTCGAAACTGGCTGTTTGCCAAGAGTATCCGGGGAGCACAGGCCAGCGCAACCGTATACAGCATTACGGAAACAGCGATGTTGAACGGTCTGAAACCCTACAATTATCTCACCTATGTGATGGAGCAGATGAAAGATCTTGGTCCGTTCCCGGAAAAGGAAGCGATGTTGGAACTGCTTCCATGGTCCACCAGCCTGCCGGCTGAATGCCACAGCAAACTGAAAAAATAAGAGACAAATATTCCCCTCGAAAGTGCCGGGGGGATTTCTTATTTTGTCAAGGTACGGATGATTACCTACTTACTTTTAAATGGCACTTTGAATTTCTTAAAACTGTGTTTAATAGGACAATATGTCCTGTTAAACAGTGATGTAGATGGAAACAATATGAATAAATCAGATGCGATTGACAAAGAAAAAAATTTTAAGTATACTAACGATAAGTAAATAAAATATTTACTTAATGAAAGGAAAGCGATTATGTTATATGAATATTTGAAAGAAAATTATATTCTAGGAGAACCTATTTTTACCGGAGATATTGATATCCCAGGGATGACAGAAGAAAATCTTAGATATCATTTAAAAAAACTTGCTGATAGTGGATCCATATGCCGATTTGAACCGGGAGTATACTATTTCCCCAAAACGGATATTTTCGGTGAGCGAATGTCTTTGTCCCCGGATACAGTAGCTGTTCATAAGTATATCTTGCGCAGGGGAAAGCGGGTGGGTTACTATTCCGGCTATACATTGGCAAACCGCATGGGATTATCCACGCAGGTTCCGCTTACTCAGGAGATAAACAGCAATTTTGCTCCGGCGTTGGTAAGGAAAACGACAATTAAAAACAGGCAGTATATTATCAGAAGGCCAGTGGTGGAAATCACTGAAGAAAATGCGCCGGTTCTCCAGTTTCTTGATTGTTTAAAGGATATTGAAAAATGCACAGAGATAGAACCGGAAAAGTGTGGAAAAATTTTAACGGAATATGCCAGGAAAAATGGTATTACAAAGAAAAAGATCGACAGATATATCACAAACTATCCACTCAAGATATATAAAGCAATATATGAAACGGAGGTAGAGTATGTATCTTCATAAGGATAGAGAAATGTTTAAGGATATGGTGGAACAGACTGCTGAGCAAAGTGGAAGAACACCTATAGTAGTAGAAAAAGATTACTATGTTACACTGATCCTGAAATTATTGTCAGAGCAGCTTGATCTGTGTGTTTTCAAAGGAGGGACGTCTTTATCCAAAGGATATCATTTAATCAATCGTTTTTCAGAAGATATTGATATTACTTTCAAAGAGCATATAGGAGAGAGTAGAAGGAAAAAACTTAAGAATGTTGTTTTAAAAGGAATAAGCGAAGAACTGGAAATGCCGATTGCAAACTGGAATGAAACCCAGAGCGACAGGGACTATAACGCTTATTTCTTTTCATATACTTCTGTATTTGAACTGGAAGATGAAAGACTGCCGCAGTATATAAAACTGGAAACTGCATTGGGGTCGTATGCATTTCCGACACAGTCGTTAGAGATACATAATTATATTGGGGATTATCTGGAAAAGCGAAATCGAATAGATCTGGCAAAACAATTTTCTCTTGACAGATTTTCAATGAATTTACAGTCGTTGGAAAGGACTTATATTGATAAGATTTTTGCTCTTTGCGATTATTATATGCAGGGGAAATCAAAACGGTATTCGCGTCATTTGTATGATGTCTATAAACTTACTCCGCTCATTGATTTTGATAATAAGTTTGTCTCATTGGTCAAAGAGGTCAGGGAGCATCGGGCTCAAATGACTGTATGTCCATCCGCAAAAGAAGGAGTAGATGTATCTGCCATTATTACAGAGTTTTGTGATAATTCCTTTTATGAAGAAGATTATCAGTCTATCACCAGTTATTTTACAGAAGACTTTGTGTCTTATGAGGATACCATTAAGAATATGAGAAAAATTATACAGGACATTTCTTTTTAGAAATCAAACAGGTAAAAATATGGATAATAAAGATAAGATTATTCGGGAACAGAGAGAAGAAATCCGTTTATTAAATGAAGAAATTAAGTGCCTTCAGTTACTTTTGTCCCAAGCAGGTATTCCCTATGGAAAAGGTATTCAGGAAAAGGAAAGACCGGTTGCTCAGCAGAAGGATTCTGTCATGAGTGAAACGGAAACAGTCAGGGAGCAATTTATCATCCTGGAAACGATCACTCAGAAGCACGCCCAGTATTTCTATTCTTTTTTCAAAGGACGGAAAGATGTATACAGTAAAAGAGCAGGAAAGCCGAATCCTAAGACCGGGAAAACAGGATATTATACGCAATGCTGGAATTACTGGAAGCCGGGTATTTGTCCGAAATATGAAAAAAAGAAAATAAAATGTGCGGACTGCCCGGAACAGCATTACAAAGAGCTTACAGGCAAAGTGATCATGCAGCATTTGACAGGTGCAAGAGAAGACTGTTCGGACGTGATAGGCGTCTACCCGATGCTGCCTGATGAGACTTGCAATTTCCTTGTATTTGATTTTGACAATCATGATGATACTACGAATGGGGATGATTATGCCAATACAGATGAACTCTGGAGGGAAGAAGTAAATGCTCTGCGCGAGATTTGCAGGATTTATGGAGTGGATATCCTGACAGAGCGTTCTCGTTCTGGAAAAGGAGCGCATATCTGATTGCAGCAAGAAAGACGAATACTCTTATATTGGTACATAATAAGGAGATTATGAATAACTGGGTGGAAGATATTCAGAAATTCCTTGATATTAACGAAGAACCGCCTGAGTACACGACGCCGAAGGGGCGTGTGAAACGGAGAAAAAGTGTGATCGGAACTCGCTATGCAGGCCATGATTCCATGACAGGGATTATTGATGTGGTGATGATATCATCCCTTGGAAAACCTGGAAATATTGATACAGTTGTGAAGGATTATGGAATGGTACTCATAGATGAATGTCATCACTGTGCATCGGATACCGCAGAGGCAGTAGTGAAAGAAGTCTCTGCCAGATATGTTTATGGTCTGACCGCAACTCCCAAACGGGATGACGGACAGGAACAAAAAATATTTATGCAGATCGGACCGGTCAGATACCGTTTCAGCGCAAAAGATAAAGTGAAACTTCAGGGAATTGCGCATTATGTATATCCGAGATTTACAAGGCTGATCAATACTACAGGACAGGAATGGAAGATCAATGAAGCATATGCCGCAGTGCGCGGCAGTGATGTGAGAAACAGGCAGATTATATCTGATGTAGAAGAATGTCTGAGGCAAGGCAGGACTCCGCTCGTTTTGACAAAATTCAGAGATCAGGCAGATATATTGCTTGCTATGCTCCGGGATAAGGCGGATCATGTATTCCTGCTTAAAGGCGGCAGAAGCAGAAAGGAAAACGAGCAGATCCGTGAGAATATGAAAAATGTTCCGGCAAATGAATCAATGGTTCTTGTTGCCATCGGACAATATATCGGAGAAGGTTTTAACTACCCAAGGCTAGACACAATGATGCTGACAACTCCCATTGCCTGGCAGGGGAATGTGGAGCAGTATTCCGGAAGACTACACAGGGATTATGAAGGCAAACGGAAGGTCATCATATATGACTATGTGGATGCGCATATCCGTGTATTGGATAAAATGTATTATAAAAGACTGAGAGCATATAAGAAGATCGGATATGAGATCGTTATGAATGAGGCAGAGAAAAAGCAGGAGACTAATGCCATATTTGACAGCGAATCCTATACGTCTGTATTTGAAAGAGATGTGGCGCAAGCCGATACGGAGATTGTGATTTCCAGCCCTGGAATCGGTGCAAAGGGGGTACACAGAATTTTAAAAACTTTGGAAGAACGACATGATAGCGGTGTGAAGATCACACTACTGACGCTGTCGGCGGACAATTACCCACAACAGCGAATTGAAAAGACGAAAGGACTGATTACCGAACTGATAGAATCGGGAGTGACTGTGCTGGAGAAGACGGGGATGCATGAACATTTTGCTGTGATTGACAGAGAAATCGTCTGGTATGGAAGTGTGAATCTGCTGTCTAATGTAAAGGAAGAAGATGGTTTGATGAGAGTGAAGAGTAGGGAGATTGCTCAGGAACTGCTGGAGATTGGGTTCCTGGAATAACTATTCTGGGGAATGTGGAAACACAAAACACACTTTTGTATACCGTTAAGCTCAGTAAAATCAAGGGCTGGGGAAAACGACCTCCGGTTTAGTACCCAATCTGGTGGGGCATCGCCGCATGGCCGGTAGACAGCTTTGTGGAAAATAATGATTTCACAGGAAAGACTGTGATCACGTTTGCAACATCTGCATCCTCCGGACTTGGCGAGAGCGGACAGCTTCTGGCGGATATGGCCGGAACCGGAGACTGGCAGGAAGGACAGCGATTCAGCTCCAGTGTTGATGAAGCAGAAGTACAGGAATGGATTGACGGACTGGGACTGTAGTTGCTGAGAATAGAATAGTTTGGTGACAGGGCAGGATGTTTGACATCCTGCCGTTTTTTATCGAAAGCTATGTCTTGTAGGACGAGAATATATCCTGTTATATAATCTGTTAGACGAAAACAATACGTATAACAAATAGGGGAGAAGACATGAATGGGGTTAAAATGATTGACATATTTTCTTTTTTACCATATTATAACGTATATACGATAAATGATTCTTCTAAACCTTACAGGAGAAAATGAGGAGAGACCAATCCATGAGGGAGAATGTGAAAATCATTACAGATAAAGATGGTAGGAAACTCGTTGTAATTTCAAAAATTTTATTTAAAGGAAAACGGTCGATTTGTTGGGATGAAGTGAAAAAGTATTTGAGGCAATATGTAGGGAATTCTTATTTGATTGAAGATACAAATGATACAGTTTATATTGGACGGGATCTACCGGATGAATATACGGGATCGAAATATACTTTTTCTTTGAAAGGAGCCAATGCGAAAGCGAAGGCGAATGCCACACAAGGAATTCCAGAGATGCTTGAAATTGCAGAAGGAAAGCATTATCGGGAGAATTCTGGAAATAAACATTTGCGAGATGCAGTATTTGGCTGGTACCGGTATGATTCCAGATTTGCATTGCCCGTTTATGATGAACAGGGAGTAGTGGAACGTTATAACGTGTATCATGTTTCCATGTTGGTGCGTCATGCAAAAAATGGGAATTATTATCTATATGACATTTTAGATATAAAAAAAGAAACGAGCAACCCGTTCCGATTTTAAATCATACTTGGTAAAAACCCATTTCTCATCTCTTATACTAATAAGAACAAAAGGGTTTGTCAAGATAAAATTGAAAGAAAAGATGAAAGGTAAAATTGGAAGAAAAGATGAAAGGAGAGGCTATGCTTATAAGCGAACGAATCTATCAATATCTTGAAGAAAAGGGAATGTCACAAATTGAATTTGCGAAAAGAACAGGTATATCTCAGAGTACAGTCAGTGACTGGAGGCGAAAGGGAACGAATCCTTCTGCGGATAAGATTATGATCTAGGTAATTGCGAAACTCCTTCGTAAACTTGAAGCAAAACAAGGAAAATTCGTACAGGGAAGGAGTTTTGGAATGAAAAGTGGATAACCGGATATTTTAGGCGCACTTTAATAAGCTATCTGCTTTA